>JBOICE010000462.1:0-7435 GCA_050739815.1 Pseudomonas sp.
GGCTTGCGGCGCGGCGCGCCCGTCTTTCAAGTTGCGCCTTTGACAATTCCGTCTGATCCCGGAAACCAATGAGAATCTCCCCGATCGCCCTGCTGCTTTTCGGACTGCCGCTGGCCGCTGCGGCGCAACAGCCAGCCAACATCGCCGCGCAATACAGCGCCGCTGCGGATCGGCTGATCAATGCCGCGCTTGCGGACAGCGCCGCGTACAAGCGGCTCGGTGACCTGGTCGACCGGTTCGGCCACCGGTTCAGCGGCTCTGAGTCTTTGGAGCGCGCCATCGACTGGATCATCGCCGAGATGCGCAAGGACGGGCTGCAAAATGTTCGTGGTGAGCCGGTCATGGTGCCGCGCTGGGTGCGCGGCCGCGAATCCGTGGAGCTGATAGCGCCGCGCCCCGATACACTGGCGATGCTCGGTTTGGGCGGCAGCATCGGTACGCCGCCGGCTGGCATAGAAGCGGAAGTGATGGTGGTGAGCAGCTTCGACGAATTGACGCGCCGGGCCGGCGAGGCACGCGGCAAGATCGTGCTGTTTGACGTGCCCTTCACGAATTACGGCCAGACCGTGGTGTACCGCACCAACGGCGCGGTTGCCGCAGCCCAGGCAGGTGCCGTGGCCAGCCTGATCCGGTCGGTGGCATCGTCTTCGATGAAATCACCACACACGGGCGCCATGCGTTACGATTCCACGGTGCCGCGCATCCCGCACGCAGCGCTTTCTGTCGAAGATGCCATGATGATTCGCCGCATGGTGGAGCGCGGCGAGAAGGTTCGAGTGCGTATCAAGATGGAAGCGCGCACACTGCCCGACGTGCAATCGCGCAACGTCATGGGCGAAGTGACCGGGCGTGAGCGTTCCGATGAAGTGGTCGTGTTGGGCGGGCACATCGATTCCTGGGATGTCGGCCAGGGCGCCATGGATGACGGGGGTGGTGTAGTCGCTGCCTGGGAAGCCGTACGCCTCATACAAAAGCTGGGACTGCGCCCGCGCCGGACCATCCGTGCTGTGGGCTGGACCAATGAAGAGAACGGGCTGCGTGGCGGCAACGAGTACCGTGATGCCCATCGCAGGGAAGTGGACAAGCACGTGCTGGCGATTGAGTCCGATGCCGGCGTGTTCAAGCCGCAGGGCTTTGGGTTCACCGGCTCCGACCAGGCCTTTGCCATCGTGCAGCAGGTCGGCCGCCTGCTCGAGCGCATTGGCGCGGGCGCCATCACGCGCGGCGGCGGCGGCGCCGACATTGGGCCCATCATGCAATTGGGTGTGCCGGGCCTCGGGCTGAACGTCGATGGCACACGCTACTTCTGGTTCCATCACAGCGAAGCGGATACGCTGGACAAACTCGATCCGCACGAGGTGGCACTTTGTGTGGCCGCCATGGCTGTTATGGCGTACGTGATCGCCGACTTGCCCGAGCCGCTGCCGCGCGCGGCCAGCCCGTCGAATTAGCGTGTCAAAGCGCGCGCGATCGCTGCGCTGGCTCGTTCTGGCGCTGGCATTCGTGGCCGCGCCCGCGCGCGCACAGGAGCCCGGCAGCGAGCTGACTGTCTACCTGCTGACGATGGGTGTGGGCGATTTCATCTACGAGCGCTTCGGCCACAACGCCATCCTGATCCGCGACGCAGCCAACGGCACCGACCTGGCCTACAACTGGGGCATGTTCGACAGTGATCAGCCGGGCTTCCTGGGTACGTTTCTGAAGGGCCGAATGATGTACTGGATGCAACCAATTCCGCTTGACCGCACGCTGGAGGCTTACCAGTCACTGAATCGTTCGGTCTGGGCGCAGGAGCTGAATCTCACACCGGCACAGAAGAAGTCGGTGCAGACGTTTGTGGAGTGGAACGCACGAGACGAGAACAAGTTCTACCGCTACGACTACTACCGTGACAACTGCTCCACGCGCGTGCGCGATGTTCTGGACCTTGCCCTGGCTGGTAACCTCAAAACGCAAATGCAACAACCGGCCGGTACAACGTACCGCTCGGAAACCACGCGCCTCATGCTCACCGACCTGCCCATTCTCGCGGGCATGAACCTGGCCATGGGTCCGTTGATCGATGAGCCGCTCACTCACTGGACGCAGAGCTTCATCCCCATGCGGCTGCAGGAGAGTCTGCGCACAATGAAAGTGCGCGGCGCCAGCGGCCAGCTCGAACCGCTGGTTCGTACCGAATACACGTTATTCCAGGCTGACCGGCAGGAACCACCCGCCACTGCACCCAATCTGCTGCCCTGGTATCTCATGGCCGGGTTGTTGATTGCGGCTGTTTTCGTGCTGTTGGGCACGCGCTCCTGGCAGTGGACTCGCGTCGTGTTCGGCCTGCTGGCCGCCAGCTGGTCGCTCGCGATTGGACTGCTCGGAGTGTTGCTCGCCGGGTTGTGGGCGTTTACCGATCACGCTGTCACGTTCAACAACGAAAACGTGCTGCAAGCCAATGTCTTCTCACTGGTGTTGTTCGTCGCTTTGATCGGCATGGCGTTGAATCTGCGCAAGGCCCGCAGTCTGGCGGTGTGGAGCAGCGTAATCATCGCGGGTCTGGCGGTACTCGGACTGGTCGTGCAGGTGCTGCCCGGCCTGGATCAGGCCAACGCCGGTATCATTGCGCTCCTGCTGCCCACACACGTGGCGCTGGCCTGGGTCATTTTGACGCGGCACCGCAAGCCACATCTGCCAGCCCCTATTAGTTGAGCGTGGCTCAATCCGCCTGTCTCAACACTGCCAGCGGCGGCCGTTGCAGCACGTGGCGGCTGTTGGCCAGACCTACCACGACCGCAACCAGTGCGATGCCTGTCCAGGTCACGGCCAGTGCCGCGACCGGCAGAACAAAATCCAGCTGGAAGAAAAAACGCATCAGCAGCCAGCCGGCCATGCTGGAGAGCAGCAGGCCCGTGAATCCTGCGAGAATGCCCAGGGCCGCGTATTCGGTGATCAACACACCGAGCACCTGGCGGCGCGTGGCGCCCATGGTTTTGAGCAGCACGATCTCACGCACGCGCTGGAAACGCGACGTGGCCACGGCACCAATCAGGACGATGAGCCCGGCCAGTGTGCTGAATGCGGCCATGAAGCGTATCGCCAGTGATGTTTTGCCCAGCACATCTTCGAACGCAGCCTGAACCTGCGTCACATCGATGACCGTGATGTTGGCGTGGCGCGACACCATGGCGTGCTGCATGGCCGCGCGCTGGGCCGGGTCATTGACGCGCAGGAGCGCCACGAAATTCTGGGGCGCATCATCGAGCACACCGGTAGGGAACACGACAAAGAAGTTGGTGGCAAAACGCGCCCAGTCGACTTTGCGCAGGCTGGTCACGCGCGTTTCGATGGAAATTCCCTGGACATCCCAGGTCACATGGTCACCCAGCTTCAGGCTCAAACTCTCCGCCAGATCTTCTTCCATGGAAATCTCGACCGGCCTCGTGCGCGCACTCGCTGACGTGCCGAACCAGGTCCCGGCCACCAGCGTCTCGCTGTCAACCGTCGTGTCCCGATAGGTGTGGCGGTACTCGCGACGGACGGCCCACGGCTCGACGGATCCGAACCGCATTTGCTGCAGATTTTCCACGCTGCGGCCCTTCAAGTGCGAGATGCGCGCGGTCACGAGCGGCGTGAATTCCGGTGGCGCAGTCGACCGACCCTGCGCGGCTGTGCGTACACCCTCGAGCTGATCGGGCTGGATGTCGAAGGCGACGACGTTGGGCGCGTTCTCGCGGTTCTCGATGCGCAGCCAGCTCAGCAGGTTGTTCTGCACCAGGTACACGGTTGCGATCACGAACACACCAAAACCGAGTGCCAGCACGACCGCAACTGTCTGGTTGTGCGGGCGGAACAGGCTGCCCACTCCCTGGCGGATCACGAAGCGCGCGTGGCGCGGGAAAAATCGCCGGGTGCTGCGCGTCAGCAGCCAGGCGGTCAACCAGAGCAGCAGCAGCGCAGCGGTCAATGCGCCTGTGAAGGCAGCCGCAGGTCTCCAGTCATCTGATTGCCAGAGCGTGATTGCGCCGATGCTGGCAACCAGCGCGGCGAACGCCAGCAGACGAAGCGGGTCACGCCGGTTGCGCACGGATTCGTACTCGCGCCGCAAGGCCATGAGCGGAGAGATGCCGCGTATCGCCAGCAGCGGAATCAGAGAAAACAACGCCGCTACCCATACACCCACGGCCAACCCCGCGATGATGGCGGCCCAGTCGACCCGGAAATGCACGGTCACGGGCAGGACATCGCGCAGCAATCCGGGTAGCCCGGCTTGCACGGCCAGGCCCAGCAGCACGCCCAGCGATGCACCAATCAGCCCCAGCCCTGCAGCCTGAAAAAGGTAGGCCAGGAACACGGTGCGCTGCGTTGCGCCCACACAACGCAGCACGGCAATCGTGGGCCGCTTTTCGCGAATGAACACGTGTACGGCACTGGCCACGCCCACGCCACCGAGCAGCAGGGCCGCCAGACCCACGAGTCCCAGGAACCTGGTGAGCGCATCGAGCGCCTCCGTCAGATTCTCGCTCTGCTCATCGGCCGTATCGAAGTCGACCAGGTTGCTGCGAAACGCCGACCCGCGTTCAGCCACGTAACGCTCGAGTGCGTCTTCATCCGGGATGTGCATGAATACCTGACGCTCGCTCAGGCTGCCGAACGCCAGCAGTCCGGTTTCGTCCAGGTAGCGGCCTCCAATGGCCACGCGCGGGCCGAGCGCCGAGCGGAACGTCATGTCACTCGACAGCTTTTCGATGGTACCGGCGATCACGAACGAAGAACTGCCCACCCGCAGTGTGTCACCAAGGCGCGCTCCGAGCTGCGCGAGCAAGGCGGGATCAACCACGGTCCAGCGCTGCTCCGAAAGTCGCCGCCACATACCCGCCGGCTGCGTGACCACTTCGCCGTAGTACGGATAGGTCCCCTCTACCGCGCGCAGCTGTACCATGCGCACGCGTTGGGTGCGCGGCGCTGCGGCCATGCTCACCAGATTGGTCACGCTCGATACACCAAAGCCGCGCGCGGCCGCACTGTCGATGATCGCCTGCACGGGCGCTGTGAAAGGTCGGCTGCTCGTAAGACGCAGGTCAGCGCCCAGCAGTGCCCGCGACTCCAGCTCTACTGACTCGATCAGGCTGCGCCGAAACGAGTTGATGGCCACCAGTGCAGCCACACCCAGTGTGATGGAGCTCATGTAAAGACCGATGCGACGCCAGCTCGAGCGGCTCTCGCGCCAGGCCAGTGCGGCCGCAAAAGAGAGCCTCATGCGCTCAGCCCATCACCGGGCACGTGGCCGGCCGCCGCGCGCACGATCCGTTCGTCACTGACGACCCGGCCGCCGGACAGGCGGATGACCCGGTGAGCATGCGCCGCCAGTTCCGCATCATGGGTCACGAGCACGAGCGTTGTGCCCAGCTGCTGATTCAGCTCGATGAGCAACGTGATGATGCGCTGGCCGGTGTCGGTATCGAGATTGCCGGTGGGTTCATCGGCAAACAGAATCTTGGGCTGATTGGCAAATGCGCGGGCCAGCGCCACACGCTGCTGTTCGCCACCGGAGAGCTGTGCGGGGTAATGATCAAGACGATCGCCCAGGCCGACCCGGGTCAACAGGTCCGCCGCGCGCGTGCGCGCATCGCGCGATGCGCCATTGCCCAGCTCGACCGGGACCATGACGTTTTCCAGTGCAGTCAACGTTGGAATGAGCTGGAACGTCTGAAACACGAAGCCGATGTTGCGCGCCCGGAAGCTGGCCCGTTCGTCCTCGCTCAGGTCATTCAGGTTGCGGCCATCCAGCTGCACGGATCCGCAACTCGGACGGTCGAGTCCCGCCAGCAGCCCGAGCAGCGTAGTTTTGCCACTGCCTGAAGGCCCGACAATGGCGACGAACTCGTCACGCGCGATCTCGAGATTGACGGCCTTGAGCACGGTCAGTGAACGACCCGCACTCTGATAGGTTTGACCCAGGTCTCTGGTTACAATCACCATGATGCGAATTATAGCCGCAGCCTCCGCTCTTGTAATCCTGTACGCGTGTGGCGATACGCAGCGCGCGGCGCCAGCGCCGCCCGACCCGACGCCTCCAGCTCAAGCTGCGCCAACCGCATCGGCAGAAAAGCGCGACGACCGAAGTGGTATTCTGTTCGTTGGTACCAGCCTCACGGCCGGCTACGGCCTGGGCGCGCAGTTCGCGTACCCGGCCCTGATTCAGGCGAAAATCGACTCTGCGGGATTGCCCTACCGTGTCATCAATGCGGGGATCAGCGGTGAGACCTCAGCAGGCGGGTTGCGCCGCATCGAGTGGGCGCTCCAGCAGCCGGTCAGTGTGCTCGTGCTCGAACTGGGTGCCAATGACGGACTGCGCGGCCTCGATACCGATTCGTTGGAGCACAATCTCGACCAGATCATCCGGCGCACGCGCGCAAAGTATCCCGACTCGGAAATCGTGATCGCCGGCATGCAGGCGCCTCCCAACCTGGGCGCCGATTACACACACGAATTCCGGGCGGTCTACGGTCGCCTGGCCGACCGGCACAACGCCGTATTCATCCCGTTTCTGTTGGAAGGTGTGGCGGGAAATCCAGCCCTGAACCAGAGTGACAGCATGCACCCGACCGCCGAAGGCCAGCGCATCATGGCGCAAACGGTCTGGCCTTACCTGAAACCGCTATTGAAGGGCAACTGACGGGCAGTCGGCAGCGGGCAAACGGGACGAATTGTTGTCGTTAACGACTGCCCGGTTGCCCGTTCTTACAGCGGCGACCTCGGTACGGGCAGCCACAACGTGAAGCTGGCGCCACGGCCCGGCAGCGACTCCACAGTCAAGTCACCACCCAGCAGGCGTGCAATGCGGCGGCAGATCACCAGTCGGAATCCGACCGGCGGTTTGGGTTTTTCTACCCGGCGGACTTCCTCGAACAATACTTCGGGCTCCGGAATTCCGGGTCCTGTGTCCTGCACACTCATGCAGACCCAGGCAGCGGGGTCCGTGATGCGTCGACCCTCGCGCAGCTCCAGGCGCACCGTGATGCAGCCCCCTTCCGGCGTATACTTCACCGCGTTGGAGAGCAGCGCATCGAGGATGTCGCGCACGTAGCTCGGGTCCGTGTAGACGCCCGGCAAATGTCCGGGAGTGTCGGCATTCAACAGAATGCGTTTGCTGCTGGCCGCGTGGGCGTGGTTGGCAAACGCATCGCGCACGAATGTGCCCAGGTTGACTGACTCCAGCTCGATCGACAGATCGCCAGCCTCGGCCCGCGCCAGGTCGACCACTTCGTTGATCAGGTTGACGGCCGACTGGATGGCGCGCCGGCCTCGCGAAATGTAGTCCTGCTGGCTGTAGCTCAGCTCTTCGTTCAGGTCCAGCAACTGCAAATAGCCGCTGGCCACGCTCAACGTGTTCTTCAAGTTCATGCTGAGCCCGCCTACCAGCCGGTATTTCACCTCGACGGCCTCGCGC
>JBOICE010000463.1:0-4362 GCA_050739815.1 Pseudomonas sp.
GACTGAAGGCGATGGTGGACGAAGCGGTTGCCGAAGCGAAGCAGGCACAGGACAGTCAGAACCTGTCGGAGCTGCTCGGGCCGCAGGAGTACATCGCGGTCGATGCGGCGTTGCCGGACCTGGTGAACTATGGTCCCGGCGAACGTGCGCGCATGGTCAAGGACAGCATTGACCTGGCCGAGAGCAAGGGCGTGCTCGGAGCGGGCTACATCCCCAAGGTCGATCAGACCACGTGCAACGCCAACTCGAAGGGGCTGTTCGCCTACTATCGCGTGGCCGAAACAGGTTTCGTGTTGACCTGCCGCATGGCGGACGGCAGCGGCTCGGGCTGGGCCGGCATCACCGGCATCAAAGACCTGCGCATGATCGACGCGAAGGCGCTCACCCAGATCGCGGCGGACAAAGCACTCAAGAGCCGTGCGCCCAGGGCCATCGAGCCCGGCCGCTACACAGTCATTCTCGAGCCGCGGGCCAATGCACGTTTCCTCTCGCTCATGACCGGCATCTTCGGCACAGGCGGCGGCGGTCGCGGCGGCCGTGGTGGCGGCGGAGCGCCTGACGATGCGCCGGGTGCCGGCGCACAGGGCCGAGCTGGTGGTGGGGGAGGCGGCGGCGGAGGTGGTGGTGGCGGCGGCGCCGGACTGGCTACGGGTGCAGCCCGGTTCATGGCAGGCAAAAAGACGGGCGACAAGATCTTCAGTGATCTCTTCACGCTGAAGAGTGATGTCGGCAACCCGATTCTGCGGCAGACGCCCATTCTGAACGACAACAAGCCGGCAAAAGCAGTGACCTGGGTCGAGAACGGGGTTTTGCGCAGCTTGCCTGCCGGCCAACCTGCCACCGTGAACATGAGCCTGGCGCAGGGCGGTTCCGATCTGTCGATCGAAGACATGATCAAACAGACGCGCCGCGGACTGCTGGTCACCTTCTTCTGGTACATCCGCGGCGTGCCATCGGAAACTCAACCTCTGCTGAACACGGGCATGACCCGCGACGGATTGTTCCTGATCGAGAACGGCGAGATTGCCGGGCCCGTGCAGAACTTCCGCTGGAATATGTCGCCGCTGGTCGGCTACAATAATCTCACGCTGGTTGGCAAACCCGTGCCCATGCACATGGGCGAGTCGTACGATGGCGGCAACACGGCGCTCATACCGCCCGTGCGGATCGAAGAGTTCTATATGACGTCCGTCTCACCGGCCGTGGCTCCCTGACAGGAACGCACATGACTACCACCCGTCGCGATTTCATCAAAGGTGTAGGCGCGTCAGCTGTTGGGCTCACGGCCTGCAACATCATTGCGCACGATGTCGTGGCCGAGCTGATCGCGGAAACGCCGCGCGGCCGGGTGCTCGAGTCGAAGTTCAAAGGGTTCGCGGACATGGTGCTGGGTGAGGCGAAACTCGCCGGGTGCAGCTACTCGGACGTGCGCTTCACCATGACCGCCAACGTGCCGGGCGCATCGGCAAATTTCAGCGTTGATGGCGGGCGTGGTGGTGGCGGGGGTGGCGGCCGCGGTGGCCGCGGTGGAGGTCGCGGCGGCGGTGGTGGACGTGGCGGTGGCATTCCGGCCGAGGCCGACCGTCAGGCCGCAGGCTTCGGCGTGCGTGTGGTGCACAGCGGTGTCTGGGGTTTTGCCAGCAGCCCGATCGTGACCGAGGATGAGATCCGCCGCGTCACGCGCGTGGCCGTTGAAGTTGCCCGTGCGAGTGCCATCGCCAGGAAAGTCGATCTCAAGCTGGCGCCGGTCCCGAAGTACATCGAGAACTACGTCACACCCATGAAGAAGAACCCGACCACGGTATCTCAGACGGACAAGCAGGCCTGGGCACAGGCCATCGTCGACAGGGCGAAAGGCGTCAAGGGTGTGACCAGCGTCACCGCAACGGCCAATCACGGCTATGAGTGGCGCTACTTCGCATCGAGTGAGGGCTCCTACATCGAGCAGGAGATCTACACGACATCACCGAGTCTGAGCGTGACTGCGCGCGTGGGTGAGGTCACGCGGACGCGCAACTATCCCGGCGTGAACGGCACCGGCGGCTGGGAGCTGGCCGAGGAGTCCGACCTGCTGGCCTCGGCCGAGCGCGTGGCCAATGAAGCCGTGGAGTTCTGCACGGCCAAGCCTCTCGGCTCGAGCGGTCTGCGCGATCTCATCCTTTCGCCGTCGCACGCCATGCTGACCATCCACGAGATCGTCGCGCACGCCACCGAGCTGGATCGCATCGTGGGCTACGAAGCCAACTACGCAGGCACGAGCTTCGTGAGGCTTCCCGACGTCGGCAACCTGAAGTACGGATCGAAGCTGTTCAACGTCACGGCCGACAAGACCAGCCGCGGACTGGGCACCGTCGGCTTCGATGACGATGGCGTCAAGACCATGCAATGGCCGATCGTCCGCGAAGGCATCCTGGTTGGCCTGCAGACGAATCGTGAAACCGCGCACTTCCTGAACGAGGACTTCAGCCGCGGCTGCACATTCGGCAATTCCTGGCGTGACTACCCGTTCCTGCGCATGCCCAACGTGCACGTGGAGCCGGGTCCACCGAACTCACCCTCGCGTGATGAACTGATTGCCGATGTCAGGAACGGCGTCATGATCGATGGCCGCGGCAGCTACTCGATCGACCAGCAGCGCTACAACGGACAGTTCGGCGGGCACGTCTTCTGGGAGATCAAGAATGGCAAGATCACGCGCATGGTTACGGACGTGACCTACAACGCGATCACGACCGACTTCTGGGGCAACCTGGACGGGATCACGGGACCGAACGAATACCAGATGCACGGCACCGGCGGTGATGCCAAGGGTCAGCCAACACAGACCAACAGCATTTCGCACGGCTCGCCCTGGTTGCTGATCCGCAACATCATGGTGGGCGCCGCCTTCGAATAGGGCGACGGTGCGGGCGTGGGCGACACGCGAGAAGATGGCCGTCACCGCCCGTGGCGCATGACCAAACCCCGTGAAGGTGACAGCGGATCACCAGTGTTTACTTTGCTCGCCGACAATACCGCCAGGCTTCGTGGAATAGCGTGGGGACACTATCCAGTTTACGACCATGCGATCATATCGAACCTTGGCCAGGTAGTGAAGGATCTTGGGCAGATGACGGTCCACGATCCCGGTCCACCTCAAGCATCGATTACCGGCCCAACAGAAGTGCCCCAGGGGGGTCAGTGTACCTGGGATGCCCAGGTGAACGCCGGTGTGCCTCCGTACACATACCAATGGTCAGGCCTCTTCACCGGCACAAGTGCTGGAATAACTGGCATCGTCAATACCTCAGGGTCCCTGAACCTCGCAGTGACAGACTTTTTCGGACGTCAGACGTATGCGTCGATTTTCGTATCGATCGAACAGGTGCCGCCGCTGTGCCAGTAGAGGCGCAAGTACTACGCGGGGTCGCGGAGACCTTTGGTTCATTTCAACCGGGGTGTACGAGATGTCCAGACATCTGATGCCATTGCTGCTTCTCATTGCGGCAGGCGGGTGTGAATATCCGCTTGGTGCGTGTGACGCCATCTCGCTGCCAGGAATTACAGTGATGGCGGTTGACTCGGCTACCGGAGTTCCTGCCACGGGGGATGCGATCACAGTGAGCGCAACGGACGGAGCCGACGCGGACACGATTCGATACTCAACTGCGGTCCCCACACTATCCGGCCGCGTGGCACTCGTCTATAACAATCCAGGAACGTATCAAGTGCGGGTTGATGTCACGGGTTATCGGACGTGGACGCGCAGCAATGTTCGTGTGTCCAGGAATCGCTGCCGTGTTTTGAGACCGTGGAGTTGACCGCGCGGCTCCAACGCCCATAACCGATTCCCGATAATTGGTCAGGTCGGTTCAACAATCAGGCGCGTACAGGGCAGTACTCAGGTAACGCACGCCGGAGTCCGGCGAAATGCAGACCACGCGGTTACCGGGTCCAAGCTCCTGTGCTACCTGCAGCGCTGCCCACACGATGGCGCCGCTGCTCATCCCCACGAATAGACCTTCCTCACGAGCCAGCCTGCGCGCGACCGGAAATGCATCCTCCTCCCAGGCCTTTATGACGCGATCGATGATCGTGCGATCCAGGTTGCGGGGAACGAAGCCCGGCCCCATACCCTGAAACTGGTGCTGCCCTCGCGGTTCTCCGGACAGGACGGCCGAGCGCGCCGGCTCGACCGCAATCACCTGCACACCGGCGTCGCGCTCCTTGATGTAGCGGCCGACACCGGAGATCGTGCCTCCCGTGCCGGTGCCGTACACAAACGCATCGATTCGCCCACGCACCGCGCGCCACAGCTCGGGCGCGGTCGTCTCGTAGTGGATCTGCGGATTGGCTGGATTGCCGAACTGATCGGGCATGAAC
>JBOICE010000464.1:0-15089 GCA_050739815.1 Pseudomonas sp.
TTGCAGGTGCGCATGCGCAGTCGGCGGCGCAAGCGGATCAGTCTGCACCGCGGGCCGGTACCGGCTCCGAGTGGCGCCAACCAGTCGTGGAGCATGGATTTCGTCCACGACCAGTTGCACAACGGGCGTAAGTTCCGGGTGCTGACGGTGATCGATAAATGGAGTCGCGAGAGTGTGTTGCTGGAGACCAGTTTTTCGCTCACCGGCCAGCGTGTGGTGGATGCCTTGCAAGCGCTGTCACAGACCCGATCTTTGCCGAAAACGATCAGTATCGACAACGGCACGGAGTTCACCTCGAAAACCTTTGACGAATGGGCCTGGCAACACGGCATCCAATTGGACTTCAGCCGCCCTGGGACGCCCACGGACAACGGCTTTATCGAGTCTTTCAACGGTCGGTTGCGAGACGAGTGCCTGAACGCCAACGAGTTTGTATCGATTGACGATGCTCGTGATCGGATCGAAGCTTGGCGGCAGGATTACAACGATTTCCGGCCCCACAGCTCACTGGGCAATCTGACCCCCAGCGAGTTTGCCCAACGAGGTCAGAAACAGGCCCTCAAATCGGCCGAACTCTAGTTTTGAACTGTCGGAAAACCAGGGTGACCTCAATGGGCCTCAGTTTAAGGCTTGGAGGTGTCTACGAAACTAGGGGCGATTCACTCCTGCTCAAAAATTGAGCAGAAGCAGTTGAGCACCTGGGTCAGTTTTCAGTCGGCAGAACAGCCTCTACTGGGTCAGTTTTCGGTCAGCGGCAACAGAGATAGCCGTAGATGTAGATCTTCAGCAGGATCGCGGGGTGGTAAGCAGGCCGGCCAGTATCGGCTGGAATGACGCCTTCAAAACCCAGATTGACCAGGTCGAGTTCATCGACGAAGACGTCGACCACGCGCACCGGATTGGTATCGCTGACGTAGTCGTCGAGGCTTTCGGGCAGTAAGGTGCTTTGGCCTCGATGTTCACCTTGAATAAAGCGCTTCATGGGCGATCCCTGCGATGAAATCCTCAGAAATCATGGCAAGGGTTCGCGGAGGCGTTTTTACACACTCTGGGCCGGTTGCTGCTTGATGCGATTTAGTCGAATGATTTGATCGTTAGGGTTTTTAGTCGGGCGTTTGGGTTGCGAGGGTCTTCCAAGCATCTAGCATATCCGCCCACTGCTGCATCATGCTGGCCCGATCGCTCAAGTACTCCGCATGGTTATAAGTGCGGCGCACGGCGTTCTGCTCGCTATGTGCTAGTTGTTTTTCGATCCAGTCTGCGGAAAATCCCATTTCATTGAGCCTGGTGCTGCCTGTCGTGCGCGTGGCATGCGGGCTGTACTTGCCTCCCCAGCCCAGGACGTTGAGCATCTGGCGGAACGATGCCGAAACCATTGGACGGGTACGCATGTCACGATGCGGGAACACATGGGTGTATTTGCCGGTGATGCCTCGAAGGGCCTGCAGCGTTTCTACTGCTTGCTTGGGTAGCGGGACCATATGCTCTTTGCGCTTTTTCATCCGCTCGGCGGGTATTCGCCAAAGGGCTCTGTCTAGGTCAAATTCTGACCATTGAGCTTCTACAGCTTCATTGGGGCGGCACAGAGTCAACCACATAAGGCGGAAGGCGCTGAGGGTTTCATGGCGCCCGCCGTGGGATTCGACATCTCGCAGTAGTTGGCCGATTTCATCTATGGAAAGTGGTCGCTTGTGCTGGGTTTTGTTGCTGGGCAGAGCTTTGCGTACCGGATGTACGGGGTCGCTGTTGGCGCGCAGGGTGGCTATAGCCAGTTCGAAGACGCTGGACATGGTTCGTTTGGCCTCGGCGGCAACCGAAAGACCATTGTCCTGTGCTGCTGCTTTCAGTACTTCAAGGATGTGTGCGGGAGTGATGGCCTTCACCGGCATATCCCCGATTTTCGGAAAGACGACACGCTCCAGCATCTTGAGGCGTCTGGATTTGGTGATGTCCTCCCAGTCCTTTAATGCCAGCCACTCCTTGGCCACGGCCTCGAAGGTGGTGGCCCTGTCGTGATCACGCTTGACCCGCTCTTGCTGCCGGTGGTGGACTGGGTTGATGCCCTGCACAACGAGTGATCGTGCTTTTACGCGCTCGTCTCGGGCTTCTGACAGGGTGAATCGGCGCCCATTGCGCCGTTCCTGAGCCTGCTCGGGTGTTTCACCCTTGGGGGCAGCCACATAGTCCCCGATGGCGAAAACGCTTTCCTTTCTGGTTTCGCCGTCGCTCAGCTCGAACCGATAGCGCCAGGCCTTAACGCCATTGGGTTTCACCTCCAGGTAGAGGCCATTTCCATCCGTGAGCTTGTACGGCTTTTCCTTGGGCTTGGCGGTGCGGCATTGGGTGTCGGTAAGCGGCATGGAGGCTCCTGCTGGCTATACCCGGTTATGTCGCTGGGTATGGATTCGCTGTACCCGGCAGCGTACCCGGTAAAGTTGTGGATCTCAACGTGACTTGGTGGACCTTGGTGGAAAAGAAAAACCCATTGAGGCAGCTATCCTCAAGGGGTTTTGTGTCTATCAGGATCCACCGGGATCCATATTTCGATTTAGACGTTGAAGCGGAAGTGCATGACGTCGCCGTCTTTGACAATGTATTCCTTGCCTTCCAAACGCCACTTGCCGGCTTCTTTCGCTCCGGCCTCACCCTTGAACTGGATGAAATCGTCGTAGGCGATCACTTCGGCGCGGATAAAGCCTTTCTCGAAGTCGGTGTGAATCACTGCGGCGGCTTGCGGTGCAGTGGCGCCGATACGCACGGTCCAGGCACGAACTTCTTTCACCCCGGCGGTGAAGTAGGTCTGCAGATTGAGCAGCTGGTACCCGGCGCGAATAACGCGGTTCAGGCCTGGCTCTTCCATGCCGAGGTCGGCGAGAAATTCAGCTTTCTCTTCCTCTTCCAGTTCGCCGATTTCAGCTTCCAGTTTGTTGCAGATCGGTACCACGATCGCGCCTTCGGCGGCGGCAATGGCGTTGACCACGTCCAGCAGCGGGTTGTTCTCGAAGCCGTCTTCGGCAACGTTGGCGATGTACATCACCGGCTTGACGGTCAGCAGGTGCAGGGACTTGATGCGCTGCTTTTCGTCATCGCTGAGGTCTTTCAACAGCGTGCGAGCTGGCTTGCCATCGGTGAAATGGTTTTGCAGCTTTTCCAGCAGCTCTTTCAGGGCGACGGCTTCTTTATCACCGCTTTTGGCATTGCGCTGAGCCTTCTGGATTTGTTTTTCGACGCTGTCGAGGTCGGCGAAAATCAGCTCAAGATCAATGATCTCGATGTCGCGCTTAGGGTCGACACTGTTCGATACGTGGATCACGTTATCGTCTTCGAAGCAGCGCACTACGTGGGCAATCGCGTCGGTCTCACGGATGTTGGCGAGGAATTTGTTGCCCAGGCCTTCACCTTTCGATGCGCCTTCTACCAGGCCGGCGATGTCGACGAACTCCATGGTCGTTGCCAGGACGCGCTCAGGTTTGACGATGGCCGCCAGTGCGTCGAGGCGCAGGTCAGGCATCGGCACGATGCCGCTGTTCGGCTCGATGGTGCAGAAGGGGAAGTTCTCCGCGCTGATGCCGGCCTTGGTCAGGGCATTGAACAGGGTGGACTTGCCGACATTGGGCAGGCCGACGATGCCGCAGTTGAATCCCATGGTGTATCCCTCGCGGAGATGAGTACGGTAAATAAAGTGGTTCAGGCCTTCTGGCTGTGCAGGAGTTTCATCGCACGGTTCCATTCCCCGGCGTAAAGCTCCGGCAGCACGCCGAGGGCAAAGTCGATGCTGGCATCCAGCTTTTCCTGTTCGGCGCGTGGTGCGCGGCTTAGAACGAAGCCAGTTACCTTGCTACTGTCGCCCGGGTGGCCGATGCCAAGCCGTAGGCGGTGAAAGGTATTCTGATTGCCGAGTTGGGCGATGATGTCGCGCAACCCGTTGTGGCCGCCATGGCCGCCGCCTTGTTTGAATCTGGCGACACCAGGTGGCAAATCGAGTTCGTCGTGCGCGACCAGAATGGCCTCTGCCGGAATCCGGTAAAAGCTCGCTAGCGCCGCTACGGCTTGGCCGCTGCGATTCATGAAGGTAGTCGGGATAAGCAGACGAACATCGTGGCCTTGGTGGCTGAACCGCGCCGTCAGGCCGAAAAATTTGCGCTCTACAGCAAGGTTGACCCGTTGGGCGGCTGCTAGACGCTCAACAAAAAGGGCCCCTGCGTTATGCCGGGTCTGTTCGTATTCAGTGCCTGGATTACCCAGGCCGACGATCAGTTGCACGGCAGTCACGACAGGAGCCCTTCCTCAGACGACGCGAGAGTTACTCGGCTGCGCCTTCTTCTTTAGCTACGCGGGAAGCGTGAACGTTGGCAACCGCCAGGTCGTTGCCGTGAGCCAGTGCAACGAACTCGACGCCTTTAGGCGCGCTGAGGTCGGACAGGTGAACGATTTGACCGATTTCGACTTTGGCCATGTCGACCTCGATGAATTCCGGCAGGTCTTTCGGCAGGCAGGAAACTTCGACTTCAACAACGGTGTGGGAAACTTCAGCGCCTTGCTGCTTAACGGCAACGCTGGTTTCTTGGTTGATGAAGTGCAGTGGTACGTGAGCAGTCAGCTTCTGACCGGCGACTACGCGCAGGAAGTCAGCGTGCAGCACGTGGCCTTTGGCCGGGTGACGTTGCAGTGCCTTGATCAGAACGCTTTCGGCTTTGCCGTCAACGGTCAGGCTGATCACATGGCTGAATGCAGCTTCATTTTCCAGCAGTTTGGCCACTTCTTTGGCCAGCAGGCTGATGGATTGCGGAGCTTTATCGCCACCGTAAACTACAGCAGGAACCAGGCTTGCGAGACGACGCAGGCGGCGGCTCGCACCTTTCCCCAGGTCGGAACGCGCTTCAGCATTCAGAGTAAATTCATTCATGGTGTATCTCCAATATAAACGACAACGCCCGTAGCGCTTGCGACCGGCGCTCGGGCGATTCGGCAAAAAGCCCCGCACGAGGCGGGGCGCTTTTCGTTCTACGAAATGTGGCTAGGGCTTAGCCCTTAGCGGAACATCGCGCTGATCGATTCTTCGTTGCTGATACGGCGAACCGCTTCAGCGACTACCGGTGCGATATCCAGTTGGCGGATACGCTTACAGGCTTGTCCAGCTGCAGACAATGGGATGGTGTTGGTCACCACCAGCTCGTCGAGCATGGAGTTTTCAATGTTCTCGATGGCGCGACCGGAGAGAACGGGGTGGGTGCAGTAGGCGAATACCTTGGCTGCGCCGTGTTCTTTCAGGGCTTTTGCCGCGTGGCAGAGCGTGCCGGCGGTATCGACCATGTCATCGACCAGGATGCAGGTACGGCCTTCGACATCGCCGATGATGTGCATCACTTCCGACTGGTTGGCCTTCTCGCGACGCTTGTCGATGATCGCCAGATCGACACCCAGGGATTTGGCCACGGCACGCGCACGCACCACACCGCCAATATCCGGGGAGACGATCATCAGGTTTTCAAAGCGTTGATCTTCGATGTCATCCACCAGAACCGGGGAGCCGTAGATGTTATCCACGGGGATATCGAAGAAGCCCTGAATCTGATCGGCGTGCAAATCGACAGTGAGAACCCGGTCAATGCCGACGACGGTCAGCATATCAGCCACCACTTTGGCGCTGATGGCTACACGGGCAGAGCGCGGACGGCGATCTTGGCGTGCATAACCGAAGTAAGGGATTACCGCTGTGATTCGAGAAGCCGAGGAGCGGCGGAAGGCATCAGCCATCACCACCAGTTCCATCAGGTTATCGTTGGTTGGCGCGCATGTCGGCTGGATCAGGAATACGTCTTTACCGCGGACGTTTTCGTTGATCTCGATGCTGATTTCGCCGTCGGAAAATTTTCCAACAGAGGCATCGCCGAGAGGGATATGCAGCTGACGTACGATACGTCGCGCCAGATCGGGGTTAGCATTCCCCGTAAAGACCATCATCTTGGACACGCGCAGTACCTGCCGGCTGAGGGTATACCTGGATGAGTATAGAAAATGGCAGGGGCGGCTGGATTCGAACCAACGCATGGCAGGATCAAAACCTGCTGCCTTACCGCTTGGCGACGCCCCTGTAATATTGCAACTGGATGCCGAGCATCCATTTCTCAGGACAGGCTTTGTAGCTTGCGGTGCAACATCGAAACGTTACTACCTTTGGCAACAAACCCTGGCAGGGAGACTGGAAGTTGGGCCGCGACTTTATCAGCTTCGGCTTTGTTAGGGAAGCTCCCAAAAACACAACCACCAGTGCCGGTTAATCTAACTGAAACAAATTTGTTTAGCAAGATCAAAGCGTTACGAACATCTGGGTAACGCTTCTCGACTACCGGCTGACAGTCATTTCGACCGCCCCACTCGAGAACGGCCGACAATGTAATCGCCGGAGTATCTCGTGTCAACTCTGGGTCGGAGAAAATTTCTGCTGTGCTGACAGATACTTGCGGTATGGCCACGAGAAACCAGGGTTCGGCCAGTTCGACTGGGGTCAGGCGTTCGCCAACGCCCTCGGCAAAGGCGGCATGGCCGCGGACAAATACTGGCACATCGGCGCCCAAGCCAAGGCCCAGTGCAGCCATGCGGTTTTCATCCCAGCCCAGCTGCCACAGGTGGTTGAGGCCGAGCAGGGTGGTTGCCGCATTTGAGCTGCCGCCGCCGATGCCGCCGCCCATGGGGAGGCGCTTGTCTAGCCAGATATCGGCGCCGAGCGGGCAACCGCTTTGCTGTTGCAGTCGGCGTGCGGCTCGTACGATCAGGTTGCTGTCGTGGGGGACGCCGGGGATTTCGGTGTGCAGGTGGATCTCGCCGTCTTCGCGCAGGGCGAAGCTGAGGTCGTCGCCGTAGTCGAGGAACTGAAACAGCGTCTGCAGTTGGTGATAGCCGTCGGCGCGGCGACCGAGGATATGCAGCATCAGGTTGAGTTTTGCCGGCGCCGGCAAGGTCAGGCGTGTCGCAGGCATGTCACTGACCGAGCTGGCGCGGTTGCCAGTCCTTGACCACCAGGGTCACGTCGAGGTCGCGGCCGTGCAGCTTGAGGCGATCCGGCAGCCAGTAGCCATTCTGCTCGACGTAGCTGAGGTATTCGACCTGCCAGCCGTCTTGCTCCATGCGGGCGAGATGGCTTGTGCTGTCCAGCGTCAGAATGCTCTTGCTGTCCGGTGCCGGTAAGCCGCGCACCCACCAAATCAGGTGGGATACCGGCAGCTTCCAGCCCAGTTGTTCGTCCAGCAGCGCTTCGGGTGAGTCAGCCTGATAGCGGCCCTGGTTGGCCACCTCCAGCGTTACATCGCCGGGGCGGCCGGTCAGGCGCGCGGCGCCACGGCCAAGCGGGCCTGACAGGCGGATGTCGTAGTAGCCCTGGCGTTGAAGCCAGAACAAGGTTGCGCTACCGCTTTCTGTTTTCCCCTCTCCACGCGGCGCGCGGATGCCAACCTTGCCGCTGATCTGCCAGGCATCCAGCGCGCTGATCTGCTGTTTGTGGGCTTGCCATTGGGCGGGGTCGCCCTGGCCTTTCAGTGACTCATGGGGGATGAGGCCGGCGCAGCCACTGAGCAGTGTGATCAGGCCGATAACGACGAGGTGGCGCAAACGCATGAATTAAAGTTTCTCGGAGCCGGTCAGGCGCAGTAGGGTGCCGCGCAAGATACTGTTGTCGGGTTGTTCTTTCAGTGCGTTAGCCCAGACTTGCCGTGCCTCGTGCTGCTTGCCGTTCGCCCATAGGACTTCGCCCAGGTGGGCGGCGACTTCTGCGTCTGGGTAGCGCTCGAGGGCCAGTCGCAGCAAGCGTTCAGCTTCATTAAGGTTGCCCATGCGAAAGTTCGCCCAGCCAAGGCTGTCGAGAATCGCCGGGTCGTCCGGACTCAGTTGATGGGCTTTTTCGATCAGGGACTTGCCTTCGGCATAGCGGGTGGTGCGATCTGCCAAGGTGTAGCCCAAGGCGTTGAGAGCCATGGCGTTGTCCGGCTCGCGCGCCAGGATAAAGCGCAGATCCTTCTCTAGTTGGCCTAGGTCGTTACGCTTTTCTGCCAGCATGGAGCGGGTGTAGAGCAGGTTGAGATCGTCCGGGAATTGCTCCAGCGCCTGCTGGATGACTCGCCAGGCCGCATCGTATTGCTCTCGATTGGAGAGTGCTTCGGATTCGATCAGGTAGAGCTGGATGGCATAGTCCGGCTGGCTGTCGCGGGCCTTGGCTAAACGCTTGGAGGCCTCTGCGCCGCGGTCGCTGTCGAACAGAATCTCGCTCTGGCGTAACTGTGCCGGTAAGTAGTCGCTGCCGGAGCCGACCAAACCGTATTCGATCAGGGCGCTGTTTTTGTTGCCCAACTCCTCGTAGGCGCGACCGAGGTTGAAGTGGGCTGCGTCGACATGACTATTGCGCTCCACCAATTCTTCCAGGTAGGTGATGGCTTCCTGCCAGGCTTCGGCCTCCAGGCAAACCAGGGCTAAAGAGAAGCGCAGGTCGTCGTCATCCGGGAACTGCTGTACCAGGGTGGCGAACTCGCTCTTGGCATCTTCCAGGCGATCCTGCTCGACCAGTAGGCGGGCGTAGGCCAGGCGCAGGCGCTTGTCGTCCGGATGCTGTTTGATGCCTTTTTCCAGTAGCGGCACGGCCTCATCGCCACGCTTCATGCCTTGGAGCAAGCGTGCGCGGAGCAGTAGCGGGGCAACGTCATGGGTGCCGGCTGGTTGGTCTTCCAGCAGTTTGAGGGCGGCATCCGGGTGGCCGTCCTGTTGCAATAGCAGGGCTTTGCCAAACAGCAACTGGCCGTTATCCGGATATTTCACCAGCAGGCGGTCGAAGCTCTGTAGCAGGCCGGCGCGCGTATCGGGATCGGTCTCGGCGGCGGAGAGGGCGAGGAAGTCGAAGTGCGTATCGCCTTGCCCCTGCAGAACTTTCTCCATGTAGGTCATGGATTCGTCGTAGCGCCCTGCGCGAGCCAGTTGTATGGCCGCCGCGCGTTGCGCATCGAGGTTGTTCGGGGCGTTTTTTGCCCAGATCAGCGCGGTATCCAGGGCTGCTTGGTCGGCGCCGAGGTATTCGGCGATGCGAAAACCTCGCTCTGCGACGCTCGCATCCTGAGTCGCATTGGCTTGCTGCACATAGTTGCCGAGGGCGATATCGAAACGATTACGTTGCCCGGCCAGTTCGGCGGTGAGCAGTGCAAATAGCGTTTCCTGGCTGAACGAGCCGTACTCTTGCGGCTTGGCAGGAGCCGGCGTGACATCCTCCACCGGCGGGGTGCCGTCCGGTACGGAGGGGGTCAATGTTTGACAACCGCCTAAGAACAGGAGGGCGGCGAGCAACGGGAAAGATCTATTCATATAGAGGGAAGGGCGACTTACCTGCGGTCGGATCATCATGACACAAGCCGTTGGGCAAACCCATGGGGGCAAGGGCCTATCTATGGTTTGAAGTGAGAGCTGGCTATTGGGTCATGTACGCAAGGAACGTGTCTGCGGGCTGGGCGCGTGATGCTGCATTAACAACAGGCTCAGCCGAGCTTTTTCACCTGTTTTGCTTGGCCTGACCTTTGTTCGCCGACTTTTCGTGCATAACGTAGGACAATAGTGAGCGGTGGTTGTTCTCAATCTAGTGAAGTAGGACAATTGCCGGCTTCCCGTTCCTATCAGCGACCCTGCATGGCCTTTCTTGCCCTCGGTATCAATCACAAGACCGCCTCGGTGGACGTCCGCGAACGCGTGGCTTTCACTCCCGAGCAGTTGGTTGAAGCCTTGCAGCAGCTTTGTCTGCGTACCGAAAGCCGTGAGGCGGCAATCCTGTCGACCTGCAACCGCAGTGAGCTTTATCTCGAGCAGGACAATCTGACCGCCGACGCAGTGCTGGCTTGGCTGGCCGATTACCACCAGCTGAGTCTGGAGGAATTGCGTGCTTGCGCTTACGTCTATGAAGACGACTCGGCGGTGCGGCACATGATGCGCGTGGCCTCTGGCCTCGACTCCATGGTGCTTGGCGAGCCGCAGATCCTTGGGCAGATGAAGTCTGCTTATGCCGTGGCGCGCGAGGCTGGTACCGTTGGTCCGTTGCTTGGGCGGCTATTTCAGGCGACCTTCAGTACCGCCAAGCTGGTGCGGACCGATACCGCGATTGGCGAGAACCCGGTGTCGGTGGCTTTCGCGGCGGTTAGCCTGGCCAAACAGATCTTCAGTGATTTGCATCGCAGCCAGGCGCTGCTGATCGGTGCCGGTGAGACCATCACCTTGGTTGCGCGCCATCTGCATGAACAAGGTGTCAAACGGATTGTCGTGGCCAACCGCACCCTGGAACGCGCCAGCCAATTGGCAGCGCAGTTCGGTGCCCACGCGGTACTGCTCTCGGAAATCCCCCACGAACTGATCAACAGCGACATCGTCATCAGCTCCACCGCCAGCCAACTGCCGATTCTCGGCAAGGGCGCAGTCGAGAGCGCGCTGAAGCAGCGCAAACACAAGCCGATCTTTATGGTCGATATTGCCGTGCCGCGCGATATCGAGCCGGAAGTCGGCGAGTTGGATGACGTGTATCTGTACAGCGTCGATGATCTGCACGAGGTCATTGCGGAAAACCTGAAGAATCGCCAGGGCGCCGCTCAGGCTGCAGAAGAGCTGGTCGCCGCGGGCACCGAAGACTTCATGTCGCGTCTGCGCGAGTTGGCCGCGGTGGATGTGCTCAGGGCTTACCGCCAACAGGCCGAACGCCTGCGCGACGAGGAGTTGGCAAAGGCCCAGCGCCTGCTGGCCAACGGCAGCTCGGCGGAGGAAGCCATGGCCCAGTTGGCGCGTGGCTTGACCAATAAACTGCTCCATGCACCCAGTGTGCAGCTGAAAAAACTTTCCGCTGACGGCCGCATCGACGCACTGGCCGTGGCCCAGGAACTCTTTGCCCTCGACGAGGGCGCGACGGATAAACCCCCGCAATGAAAGCTTCACTGCTGAACAAACTGGACATTCTTCACGACCGTTTCGAGGAGCTCACCGCGCTGCTCGGGGACGCCGAGGTGATCGGCGATCAGAGCAAATTCCGTGCGTATTCCAAGGAGTACGCCGAAGTTGAGCCGGTCGTTCATGCCTTTCAGGAGTTCCGCAAGGTGCAGGCGGACATGGAAGGTGCCCAGGCTCTGCTCAAAGACAGCGATCCTGACCTGCGCGAGATGGCCGAGGAAGAGGTGGCCCAGAGCAAAGAACAACTGCTCGAGCTGGAAGCCCGCCTGCAGCGCATGCTGTTGCCGAAGGACCCGAATGACGGGCGTAACGTCTTCCTCGAAGTGCGCGCCGGCACCGGTGGCGACGAGGCGGCGATCTTTTCTGGCGACTTGTTCCGCATGTATTCGCGCTATGCCGAGCGGCGTGGCTGGCGGGTCGAGATCCTGTCGGAGAACCTTGGCGAGCATGGTGGCTATAAAGAAGTCATTGCCCGGGTCGAAGGCGACAATGTTTACGCCAAGCTGAAGTTCGAGTCCGGCGCTCACCGGGTGCAGCGCGTACCGGAAACCGAGTCCCAGGGCCGCATCCACACCTCGGCCTGCACCGTGGCCGTGCTGCCCGAGCCGGATGAGCAGCAGGCGATCGAAATCAATCCCGCCGATCTGCGAGTGGACACCTATCGCTCCTCGGGGGCCGGTGGTCAGCACGTGAACAAGACCGACTCGGCCATCCGTATTACCCACATTCCCTCCGGCATCGTCGTCGAATGCCAGGAAGAGCGTTCGCAGCACAAGAACCGCGCCAAGGCCATGGCCTGGCTGTCGGCCAAGCTGAACGACCAACAAGAGGCCGCCGCGCACAAGGAAATTTCCGATACGCGGCGGCTGTTGGTTGGCTCCGGTGATCGCTCCGAGCGCATCCGCACCTACAACTTCCCGCAAGGGCGGGTCACCGACCACCGCATCAACCTGACCCTGTATTGCCTGGACGAAGTGCTGGCGGGGGGGGTTGACGCGGTGATCGAGCCACTGCTCAGCGAATACCAGGCTGACCAGTTGGCTGCCCTCGGAGACTGAAATGGCGACCATCGGCACGCTGCTGTCTGACGCCGAGTTGCCGGATTCGCCGAGCGCACGGCTGGATGCCGAGCTGCTGCTCGCCGCAGTGCTCGGTAAGTCGCGCAGCTATCTGCACACCTGGCCGGATCGCGAAGTGCCGAGCGAACTGGCCGAACGCTTTAGCGCCGATCTGCAACGCCGCCGCAGTGGCGAGCCGGTGGCGTATATCCTCGGCGAACAGGGCTTCTGGAGTCTGAATCTGGAAGTCGCGGCGCACACCTTGATTCCCCGTCCTGATACCGAATTGCTGGTGGAAACTGCGTTGGCGCTATTGCCGCAAACTCCGGCTCGAGTCTTGGACTTGGGCACTGGCACTGGGGCTATCGCCTTGGCCTTGGCCCATGAACGGCCGGGCTGGAACGTTACCGGGGTCGATCGGGTGCCTGAGGCGGTCAGCCTGGCTGAGCGCAATCGGGCGCGACTGCAGTTGCGTAACGCGGTGTTCCGCGAGAGCCATTGGTTGAGTGCTCTGGCCGACCAACGCTATCAACTTATCGTCAGCAACCCCCCGTATATTGCGGCGGGCGACCTGCACCTGGCCGCTGGCGATGTGCGCTTCGAGCCGGCCAGCGCACTAGTGGCGGGTGCGGATGGGCTGGACGATATCCGCGAGATCATTCAGCAGGCCCCCGGCTACCTTGAAGTGGGCGGCTGGTTGCTGCTGGAGCATGGTTTCGATCAGGCGACCGCAGTGCGCGCGTTACTGATGGTGCGAGGTTTTAGCGCAGTAGAGAGCCGCCGTGATCTCTGCGGCCACGAACGGATCAGCCTGGGACGTTATTTCAATGAATGATGAAACCCTGCTCAGCGACCAGGAACTGCTGCGCTACAGCCGACAGATCCTGCTGACGCAAATCGATATCGACGGTCAGCTACGGCTGAAGCAGAGCCGAGTATTGATCGTCGGGCTGGGAGGGCTAGGTTCGCCAGTCGCGCTGTATCTGGCGGCGGCGGGTGTCGGCGAACTGCATCTGGCGGATTTCGACACGGTCGACCTGACCAACTTGCAGCGGCAAATTGCCCATGACACCTCGAGTATCGGCCAGAGTAAGGTCGACTCGATGATGAACCGGCTGGCGGCGATCAACCCAGAAGTCCAGTTACGTGCCCACCGTATTGCGTTGGACCAAGACTCCCTGGCTGCAGCTGTGGCGACGGTGGATCTGGTGCTGGATTGTTCGGACAACTTCGGCACCCGTGAGGCGGTCAACGCCAGCTGTGTCGCGGCGAAAAAACCCTTGGTCAGCGGTGCGGCGATCCGTCTGGAAGGCCAGCTTTCGGTTTTCGATCCACGGCGCGCCGATAGCCCCTGTTATCACTGTTTGTACGGCCACGGCAGTGAAGCCGAGCTGACCTGCAGTGAGGCCGGTGTAGTCGGGCCGTTGGTGGGCTTGGTCGGCTCGTTGCAGGCGCTGGAGGCGCTGAAGCTACTCGCCGGTTTTGGTGAGCCGCTGATCGGTCGCTTGCTACTGGTCGACGCCTTGGGCACGCGTTTCCGCGAATTGCGGGTGAAGCGCGACCCGGCCTGCGCGGTGTGTGGCGCTGGACATGCTTAAGCCCGCGCCGATTGGCGTTTTCGATTCCGGGGTCGGTGGTCTTTCCGTGCTGCGCGAGATTCGCGCGCTCCTGCCCGATGAGTCCTTGCTGTATGTCGCCGACAGCGGTCACGTGCCCTACGGCGAGAAGAGCCCGGGGTTTATCCGCGAGCGCAGCGCGGTCATCGCCGAATTCCTCTTGGAACAGGGCGCAAAGGCCTTGGTCTTGGCCTGTAACACCGCGACGGCGGCAGCCGTTGCCGAATTGCGGGCGCGTTACCCGCAATTGCCGATCATCGGTATGGAACCTGCGGTCAAACCGGCCGCAGCCGCGACCCAGAGCGGTGTGGTCGGGGTGCTAGCGACCACCGGCACCTTGCAGAGTGCCAAGTTCGCCGCTTTGCTCGATCGCTTCGCCAGCGATGTGCGGGTTATCACTCAACCTTGCCCGGGTCTGGTCGAGCGTATCGAAGCCGGCGAGCTGGATGGCCCTGCCACCCACGAACTGCTCCAGGGCTTCGTCGAACCGTTGCTGGCCGAGGGCTGCGACACGCTGATTCTGGGCTGCACCCACTATCCCTTCATCAAGCCGCTGTTGCGCCAATTGGTGCCGGAATCGGTCAGCCTGATCGACACCGGTGCGGCGGTGGCGCGGCACTTGCACCGTTTGCTCGCCGAGCGTGAGTTGCTTGCTCAGGGCCCGGCGCAGGACGCACGATTTTGGTCTAGTGGTGAACCGACGCAACTGTTGCGGGTATTGCCGGTTTTGTGGGGCGAGTCGGCACCGGTAGACGCGTTACGGTGCTAGGTAGCGCTTAATGCGGATATGCATTAAGTGACTTTCGTTTAGAGCAAACATTTCTATAATCAGGGATAGAACGCAGATTCTTGTTTGCCAACCATACAAAAAGGAAGTTGCTATGAAGTTGTTTTCTTTGGTTGCGGTTGCAGCCCTTTCCTTGGGTGGCGTTACGTTGGTGCAGGCGGCTGATGTCAGCGTGGATATCGGTCCGACGGGTGAGTCGACCATGGTGTACCGCCTGGGTACGCAATTCGATTTTGCCAGCAACTGGTTTCAGAGCGACGTTGGTCGCCTGACAGGCTATTGGGATGCCGCTTACACCTATTGGGATGGCGACGAGAGCGCGAGTAACCACAACCTGTCGTTTGCTCCGGTATTCGTCTACGAGTTCGCAGGCGAAACCGTGAAGCCCTACGTCGAGGCTGGCATCGGGGTGGCCTTGTTCGCTCATACCGAGGTGGAAGAGCAGAAGCTGGGCTCCGCCTTCCAGTTTGAGGACCGCGTTGGCGCCGGCCTGCGCTTCGCCGACCAGGAAGTGGGAATTCGGGCCATGCACTACTCCAACGCCGGCCTGCAGAGCCCGAACGATGGGGTCGAGACATATACCCTGCATTACCGCCTTTCGTTCTAAGGCACAGCAAAGAAAAAAACGCTATGTTCCAGCTAGGTGCTGCAAGCGCCCCGTAGGTTGGG
>JBOICE010000465.1:0-6713 GCA_050739815.1 Pseudomonas sp.
ACGCTGGAGCGCGGCCAGCGTGTCTTCATGGAAGTCTTCGGCGCACCGGCGCGTGGCTTCCTCTCGCCGGCCTGGCAGCAGGGTCACGTGCGCGCAAACGCGAATGAGTTGAGGCTGGAGCACGTGCTGGGCTTTTTCTCGCTCGAGGCGCGGGCTGGCCGGAGCATTCCATTGTCGACCTGGACCTGGGACTGTGCACGCTGGAGCTGGCTTGGGCACGTCGGCCATGCGGTCGGTTGGCTGCTTCAGTCCCTGGATCGTGGCGTTCCCACGTTGGCTATTCACCCCAGAGATCTGCAAACGGGTTTCTGGCCCGGGATTCTCCGGCTCACCGAAGCGCTGCTCGAGAGAGGGTACGAACCGAGCACACCGTCGCGTTTACTCGCGAGCCGTGATGTTGAAGTCGCTGTTTGACGGCGTCATGGAACGGCGCGCTCAGCAACTGATTGTGCAGGTGCGTGAATGGCTGCCGTCCGAGGGGCCGTTGCTGGATCTCGGTTCGGGGACCGGTCACCTCGCCGCGAAGCTGGAGCGGGATTTGGGAGTCGAGGTGGTCACTGCCGATGTGAGCGACCTGCATGTCGTAGGACGGCCTCCGGTTTTGATCGCCGACGGAATCCTTCCGTTCGAGGAAGGGAAGTTCTCAGCCGCGCTTCTCTTCTTCATGCTCGCGTACCCGGACGATCCGGCCGGCGTCCTGGCGGAAGCAGCTCGGGTCACGCGCGGGCCCATCATCGTGGTGCAGACACTTCATGCAAATCGCTTCGGTCATGCGTGGCTGCGCGCGCGCGAGTTTCTGTGGACAGTCATGGCCTTCCACATCTCGAAGGTCGTCGGCTACGTCTCGCCGGAGGCGGAGTTCACGATGAATACGCGGCGTTATTATACCTCTGTGAATCTTCAGCGGGACGTGCTGGCGGCCGGGCTGCGCATTCGTGCGCAGCGGGAGCGGCCGGTGCTGCCCGGTGGCTCACTCGTGGTCGCAGGGTGGATTTTGGAGCGCGATGTCTGAGCGTCGTCTCTCCTTCGTGATCCCCGCACGCAACGAGGAGGCGTTGATCGGCGAAGTGCTCGAGGCCATTCTGGCGAGTGTGGCGAAGACGTCGGGCGTGGCGCGGGAAGATCTCTGGCTGCCGGATACATCCTTCGACGTGGTCGTGGTAGACGATGCGAGTGACGACGCCACTCCGGTCATCGTGCGCAACTACGCCGCTGATGCCGGCGTGAGCCTGGTCCATTGCGTGGGCGGGACCTGCGCCGCGGCGCGCAATGTCGGGGTGGCCGCCACGTCGGGGCGGGTGCTCTGCTTCGTGGACGCGGACACGATCGTTCCGGAGAACGCCGTCGACCGCATCATGGAGCACCACGAGAACGGGCGCAGGTGCCTGGTGCTGTACCGGCTCGCCTCGCGGGAGCCCGGAATTCGAGCCTGGCTCTGGTGGAGCTTCTGGGGGCTCGCGCGACGGCTGCCCCTGGCCAGGGCCAAATCGATGCCGGCATTCATGAGCTGCGACCGCGCGCACTTCGAGAGCTACGGCCCCTTTGAAGAGTCCTGCGCGATCACCGAGGAATGGCCACTGACCGGGGCGGCCTACCGTCACCACAATCAGCGCTTCCTCTACGATCGAAACCTCACCGCGCTTACATCCAGCCGACGCATGGAGCTTCAGCCTTTCGGGTACGTGCGAACATTCCTGAAGTGGGTCTCGGTGGTCGTTTTCACCTGGGCGCGCGCTGATGCTTACGATCGGATTCGGCACGAGGCAGGTGATTGAAGCGATGCAGGAATTCGCGGAGCGCGCGTACTTCGTGGCGTGCCTGGCTTTCGGGCGGTTCCTCCGAGCAGGCAGGTATTCGAAGGTTCAGATCGTCAGTCAGGCGGGCGAAGGTCAGGTGCGAAAGTACCGCTCCTTCTACGCGCCTTTGCTGGTCTGGCTGGGTGATCCGCTGGTCAGGATCCTGGACACCGGCGTATTCGTCCTCCCGCAGCGGGATTGGGTGGAGCGGGAGCGCACGATCTACCGGAGCCTGCGCGACCGTTCGATTCATATCGATGCTGACGGGACGCTCGTCCTGCCTTACCTGGCGGGAGAGACGCTCGCGGCCTTGCTGGAAAACCCGCGACTGGACGCGTCGGTCCGGAAGAGGGCGATCGAACTGGCGATCAGCGCGCTCGCCCGCTTTCATCGCCTGGGACTAACCCACGGCGACGCGATGGCCGAGAACGTGATGGTCGACCTGGACGCCGATGTCGCCCACTGGTTCGACTTCGAAACCATTCATGATGCGCGTCGCCCGCTGGCCTGGCGACGTGCCGATGACGTGCGAGCGCTGCTCTCCACTTGCCTGGTCCGAACTGCGCCCGAGGCGCGCGCTGACACGCTGGAGCTCATCCTCGATGTGTACGCAGACGAATCGGTGACCCGGCTTCTCGCCACGAGCTTCTCCACGGTCTTGCAGCGCTCGCTGACGTTCCACCTCGGCCAGGCGGACTTGTCCCTTCAGGACTACCGGGATATCGCGCGGTTGGTGCAGGAGCGCCATTCAGCCCGCTAACACAGTTACTGGGAGATCAACCGGTGATGCAGCAAGACGCGCAGTCCTCTGCGCTGGAATTACAGATACGTGGCGTATCGAAGACCTATCCCAACGGCGTACATGCGCTGAACGATGTGTCGCTCACGATTCCGTCGGGAATGTATGGCCTGCTCGGCCCCAATGGCGCCGGCAAGTCCACGCTGATGCGCATCCTGGCCACGCTGCAGGAGGCGGATGAAGGCAGCGTCGAGCTGGGCGATATCGATGTGCTGAAGCAAAAGGATGAAGTACGCCGGACGTTGGGCTACCTGCCACAGGAGTTCGGCGTCTATCCGAAGGTGAGCGCGGAGCAGCTGCTCGATCACTTCGCGCTGCTCAAAGGCATAGCGGACCGCCGTGAGCGCGCGCAGCTGGTGGACGCGCTGCTCGGTCAGGTGAACCTGTGGGACGTGCGCAAGCAGAAGCTCGGTGGCTACTCGGGCGGCATGAAGCAGCGCTTCGGCGTGGCCGCGGCGCTGCTGGGCAATCCAAAGCTGATGATTGTCGACGAGCCGACGGCAGGCCTCGACCCAGCGGAGCGCGTGCGCTTCCTGAACCTGTTAGCCGAGCTGGGCGAGAACAGCGTCGTTCTGCTTTCTACTCACATCGTCGACGATGTGAGCGAGCTGTGCACGCGCATGGCCATCATCGACCAGGGCGAGATTCTGCTCGAGGCCGAGCCGCTGCGCGCGATCAACGATTTACGCGGCCGCATCTGGCGGCGCGTGATTTCGAAGGACGCGTTGGCTGCGCTCGAGCAAGAGCACGCAGTGATCTCGACCAAGCTGTTCGCAGGACGCACAGTCGCGCGCGTGTATTGCGATACATCTCCCGGTTTGGACTTCCAGGCCGCTGAGCCGGCGCTCGAGGATGTTTACTTCAGCGCGCTGGCAGGGCACATCGGCCGGCGCCGCGAACAGCCGGTGGCGGCATCATGAAGTTCTGGGGGGATTTTTCGCTTCGAGTTCGCCTACCAGATACGTCGCCCCTGGGCCTGGCTCTCCATGGCGGTTCTGGGCGTATTCGCGTTGCTGGTTACGCGCGTAGGCATGGTGCCCGCCACGCTTCCGCAGGACTTCATTCTCAACTCGCCGTTCATCATCACGACCGTGTCAGTGCTCGCCTGCCAGATCTGGTTGCTGGCGGCCCCGGCTGTGGCCGGCGAGGCGGCTGGGCGGGACGTGCACACCGGGATGTACCCCCTCACGTTCACGAGTCCCGTGAGCAAGGCGGAGTACCTGGGCGGGAGATTCCTCGCCGCGTTCGTGCTCAATGCGTTGATTCTGCTGGCCGTGCAGGCGGGCAGCCTGCTCGCCGCTTACGCGCCCGCTGTCAGTCCCGAAATCATCGGTCCCTTCCGGCCGGCCGCGTACCTCTCTGCGTACGTGTTCATTGGGCTGTCGAACGCATTCATTGCGACGGCGATCCAGTTCTCAGTCGCGCTGCTGACCGGTCGGCCCATGGCGAGCTACGCCGGCAGTCTTGGTCTCTTCTTCATCTCCTACCCGGTGACCGTCTTCCTGTATTTCTCGCGGATCGCGAAGCCGGAGATCGCGCTGCTAACGGACCCCATCGGTGTCTTCGCGATCATGAACGAGATGATGTCCAACTGGACGCTGGTCGAGAAGAACGTGCGCATGTTCACACTCGAGGGGCCGATGCTGTGGAATCGGCTTCTCTGGATCGGCATCTCGGTGGCGACGCTCGCGTTCGTGTACCTGCGCTTTCGATTCGCGCACCGCACTGCCACCGATTGGCTGAGCCGGTTGCTGCATCGATTCAGCGGAACAGCTGCAACGCCGGACTCGACCGCGCCCGCGCGCAGCGCGATCTCGGTCCCGCAGGTGCGTCAGTCGTTCGGCGTCGCCACGCACCTGCGCCAGATGCTCGCGATTACATGGTCATCGTTCCGGATGATCGCGACCAGCCTGCCCGGGCTGTTTCTGCTGGTAGCCTTCCCGATGATGGTGGGTCTGGCGCTGATGGTAGACATGCAGCAGTGGGGCGTGCCGCTGCTCCCCCGCACGTCGTTCATCATGACCAAATACCTCACGGCGACCATCACGAATCCGCTCAATTTCTGGGTGATGGTGCCGCTGCTGCTCATTTTTTTCTCCGGAGAGCTGGTCTGGCGGGAGCGCGATGCGCGGCTGAGCGAAAACGTAGACGCGACGCCAGTGCCGGAGTGGGTGCTTTTCCTCGGCAAATTCCTCGGTCTCACCCTGGTGATCGTCGCTTTGCTGGCGGTCGTGACGCTGGTCGGCGTGCTGAGCCAGGTGTTCAGGGGCTATCACAACATCGAGATCGCGCAGTACCTGCAGATCCTGTTCGGGATTCAACTGCTCGAGTTCCTGCTCTTCGCTGCACTCGCCTTCGCGGTGGTGGCGGTCGTGAACCAGAAGTATCTCGGCCAGCTGGTGGCACTCGTCGCGTACCTGCTGATGATGTTTTCCGGTATGCTGGGCATCGAGCACAACCTGCTGGTGTATGGAGCGAGCCCCGCGTGGTCCTTCACGGATATGCGCGGCTTCGGCCAGACGCTGGGGCCGTGGCTGTGGTTCAAGCTCTACTGGGCGGCGTGGGCACTGCTGCTGGCAGTTGCGGCGCGGCTGCTGTGGGTGCGAGGCCGGGAGTCCGGTTTCCGAACGCGGCTGCACATCGCGCGGCAGCGCTTCAATCGCGCGACAGCCGCGCTCGCCGCGTTGACCGTCGTACTCATTCTCACGCTCGGCGGCTTCATTTTCTACAACACGAATGTGCTACACGAGTACATCACGGACGACGAATTGGTGGAGCGCCGCGCAGAATACGAGCGGCGCTACGGGAAGTACGAGGGCAAGCCACAACCGCAGCGGACTGCAACGAATCTGCGCATCGAGATTCATCCTGCGCGCAGGTCCGCGACGATGCGCGGCAGCTACCGACTGGTTAACCGCGACGCAGTGCCCATCGACTCCATTCATCTGGAGCCCGCTTTCTATGTGAAGACACAAGTGACGTTCGATCGCCCCGCGCGAGTGGTCATGGCCGATGAAAAGCTCGGCCACTTCATCTACGCGCTGGACCAGCCGGTGCAGCCTGGCGACTCGCTCACGCTCAGCTTCGCCGTGCAGTTCGAGCAAGGTGGTTTCACCAACAGTGGTTTGCGCAGCAGCGGAGCAGGCATGGCGATCGTCGAAAACGGCAGCTACTTCACAGGCGGTGCACTGCCCGTGATCGGCTACCAGCCGATGCGCGAGCTCTGGAGTGCAGAGGACCGACGCAAGCACGGCCTGCCGCGGCAGCTCACACTGGCTGCGCTCGCTGACATCGATCCGAATATGGCGGCGGGTGCGGCGGCTACTTTCGAAGCGATCGTCGGCACCGACGCTGATCAGGTAGCGGTTGCGCCGGGCGAGCTGCGCCGCTCATGGGCGGAGGGAGGGCGCCGCTACTTCCATTATGTCAGCGACGTTCCCATCAACGGCATGGACGTCTTCTTCTCCGCCGGCTACGCCGTGCATCGCGAACGATGGAAGGATGTCGACGTCCAGGTGTTCATTCACCCCGCTCACACGGAGCACCTCGAGCGCCTGCTGCGCGGTGTACGAGCATCTCTGGACTACTACTCCGCGCAGTTCGGTCCCTATCCGTACCGCTTCCTGCAGATCGTCGAGCAGCCCGGCAACTTCCTGGGCATGGGCGTCGACGGAAGTGGCCTGGTCACCGGCGGCGAGGGCTTCTTCATGCTGGATCCGCAGGGCAACGGCTTCGACGCGATGTTCGAGATCGTGGCGCACGAGATCGGGCACCAGTGGTGGGGAGTGCAACTCAAGCCCGCATTTGCCGAGGGAGGCGGCGTCATCTCCGAAAGCCTCGCCTGGTACTCCGCGATGCAGCTCGTGAAGAACGTGAAAGACCGCGAAGCGCTACGCCAATTCATGAGCTTCATGCGCCAGCCGTCCCCCTTTGCGCCGATCCGCACCGGGCTACCGCTGCTGCGCGCCATGGACCCCTGGGCCAACTACCGCAGGGGCCCATACGCGATGCACGCACTCAGCGAGTATGTGGGCGAGGCGCGTGTGAACGCGGCTTTGCGAACCCTGGTGGAGAAGAAGAAGTCGTCGCTGGCCACGACGCTCGACATGTACCGCGAG
>JBOICE010000466.1:0-7477 GCA_050739815.1 Pseudomonas sp.
ATTGAGACCCCATATATGCGGCAGAAACGTGAGTTAAGGCTCGCGGTCGTTTTTGATAGGAGAGACACATGGCTGACGAACAGACCCTGAATTCCCAGAATGTTGATGCGGAACCCGCTGCCGAGGCTGTAGCGAGCGAAGATCTGGCTGCCCGTGTGCAAGTGCTGGAAGAGCAACTGGCGGCCGCTCAAGATCAGGCCCTGCGGGTCGCGGCCGACTTGCAGAACGTGCGCCGCCGCGCCGACCAGGATGTGGAAAAAGCTCACAAGTTCGCCCTGGAAAGATTTGCCAACGACCTGCTGCCGGTCGTCGATAGCCTCGAGCGCGGTCTGGAGTTGTCCGACCCGGAGAATGAAGCGATCAAGCCGGTGCGTGAAGGCATGGAGCTGACGCTCAAGCTGTTCCAGGACACCCTTAAGCGCTACCAGTTGGAAGTCATCGACCCGCATGGCGCGCCGTTCAATGCCGAGCACCATCAGGCGATGGCGATGCAGGAAAGCACCAATATTGAGCCCAATAGCGTGCTTAAGGTGTTTCAGAAGGGCTACTTGCTCAACGGTCGCCTGTTACGTCCGGCGATGGTTGTGGTCAGCAAGCCTCCTGCGGAGACGCCACCTTCGATCGATGAGCAGGCTTGAAATTCAGCGCCAGGCCCCAATCTATTAAGTCAGGCGATTCAGAGCTGCCGCGACCGGTGAAGCCGGGGCGCGGCGCAATCAAGGTTTAAGGCAAAATTTCGGGAGAGTAATTATGGGCAGAATTATCGGTATCGACCTGGGAACCACCAACTCCTGCGTCGCCATTCTGGAAAACGGTAACGTCAAGGTCATCGAGAACGCCGAGGGCGCGCGCACCACACCGTCGATCATCGCTTACAGCAACGACGGTGAAGTCCTCGTTGGTCAGTCGGCCAAGCGTCAGGCGGTGACCAACCCGCACAACACCTTGTACGCGGTTAAGCGTCTGATCGGCCGTCGTTTCGAAGAGAACGTCGTACAGAAAGACATCCAGATGGTCCCGTACAAAATCGTCAAAGCCGATAACGGCGATGCCTGGGTGGAAGTGAAGAGCCAGAAAATGGCGCCGCCGCAGATTTCTGCGGAAGTCCTGAAAAAAATGAAGAAGACTGCCGAAGACTACCTCGGTGAGCCTGTCACCGAGGCGGTGATCACCGTGCCGGCGTACTTCAACGACAGCCAGCGCCAGGCGACTAAAGACGCCGGCCGCATCGCGGGTCTGGACGTCAAGCGCATCATCAACGAGCCGACTGCGGCGGCATTGGCCTACGGCATGGACAAGGCCAAGGGCGACCACACCGTAATCGTTTATGACCTGGGTGGCGGCACCTTCGACATCTCGGTAATCGAGATCGCCGAAGTCGATGGTGAGCACCAGTTCGAAGTGCTGGCGACCAACGGGGACACCTTCCTCGGCGGTGAAGATTTCGACATCCGTCTGATCGACTACCTGGTCGATGAGTTCAAGAAAGAAAGCGGCATGAACCTCAAGGGTGATCCGCTGGCCATGCAGCGTCTGAAAGAGGCTGCCGAGAAGGCCAAGATCGAGCTGTCCTCCAGCCAGCAGACCGACGTCAACCTGCCGTACATCACGGCCGATGCGACGGGTCCGAAGCACTTGAACGTGAAGATCTCCCGCGCCAAGCTGGAATCGCTGGTCGAAGACTTGGTGCAGCGCACCATCGAGCCCTGCCGTATCGCGCTGAAAGATGCCGGCATCGATGTGGGCGCGATCCATGACGTGATCCTGGTCGGCGGTCAGACCCGTATGCCGCTGGTGCAGAAGCTGGTGACCGATTTCTTCGGCAAAGAGCCGCGCAAGGACGTCAACCCGGACGAAGCTGTGGCCGTGGGTGCTGCGATCCAGGGCGCCGTGCTGGCAGGCGACGTGAAGGACGTGCTGCTGCTCGACGTCAGCCCGCTGACCCTGGGTATCGAAACCATGGGTGGCGTGATGACTGCGCTGATCGAGAAAAACACCACCATCCCGACCAAGAAGTCGCAGGTGTTCTCGACCGCCGACGACAACCAGGGCGCCGTGACCATTCACGTGTTGCAGGGCGAGCGTAAGCAAGCCTCGCAGAACAAGTCGCTGGGCAAGTTCGACCTGGCCGAGATTCCGCCGGCGCCGCGCGGCGTGCCGCAGATCGAAGTGACCTTCGATATCGATGCCAACGGCATCCTGCATGTGGGCGCGAAGGACAAGGCCACCGGCAAGCAGCAGTCCATCGTGATCAAGGCCAACTCGGGCCTGTCCGAGGAAGAGATCCAGCAGATGGTGCGTGACGCCGAGGCGAATGCCGAGGAAGACCGCAAGTTCGAAGAGCTGGCGATGGCGCGCAACCAGGGCGACGCACTGGTGCACGCAACTCGCAAAATGATCACCGAAGCAGGCGACAAGGCCACTGCGGACGAGAAGGCGGCCATCGAGAAGGCCTTGGGCGAGCTCGAAGTGGCAGTCAAGGGCGACGACAAGGCGGCTATCGAGGCCAAGATCAACGCTTTGTCCGAAGCCACCACGCCGCTGGCGCAGAAGATGTACGCCGAGCAACCGCAGGCTGGCGAAGCTGCACATGGTCATGAAGAAACGACGGGCGGTGCTGACGATGTGGTCGATGCCGAGTTCGAAGAGGTCAAGGAAAACAAGTAAGCGTCCGCTTGCTTCCGCTCCAACCTGCCAGCTAAAGCGCTGGCGGGTGTTATCCGTCGCGCGGGAGCTTGCTCCCGCGTTGGCGTGTCTGGAGAAGGCGATTTAAGAGTGCTGAAGAATTATGGCTAAGCGTGACTATTACGAAGTGTTGGGTGTCGAGCGCGGCGTCAGCGAGGCGGAGCTGAAGAAGGCTTATCGCCGGTTGGCAATGAAGCACCACCCAGACCGCAACCCTGGCGATAAGGCCTCGGAAGAGCGGTTCAAGGAGGCCAACGAGGCCTACGAAGTGCTGTCCGACGCGAACAAGCGTGCTGCTTTCGACCAGTACGGACATGCCGGGGTCGATCCGAGCATGGGTGGCGGCGCTGGTGGCGCTGGGTTTGGCGGGGCGAACTTCTCCGACATCTTCGGTGATGTGTTCAGTGACTTCTTCGGTGGTGCTCGTGGCGGTTCGCGCGGCGGCGCCCAGCGCGGCAGCGATCTGCGCTACACCCTTGAGCTCGATCTGGAAGAGGCGGTGCGTGGCACGACCGTCACTATTCGCGTGCCGACGCTGGCCAATTGCAAGGTCTGTGAGGGCTCCGGTGCGAAGAAAGGCACCAGTCCGGTGACCTGTACAACCTGCGGTGGCATCGGTCAGGTGCGTATGCAGCAAGGTTTCTTCTCGGTGCAGCAAACGTGTCCGCGTTGCCATGGTAGCGGCAAGATGATTGCCGATCCCTGTGGCGCCTGCCATGGCCACGGTCGTGTGGAAGAGCACAAGACCTTGTCGGTCAAGGTGCCGCCAGGCGTCGATACGGGCGACCGCATCCGTCTCTCCGGTGAGGGTGAGGCGGGCGCCATGGGTGGCCCGGCGGGGGATCTGTATGTCGTGGTAAATGTGCGCGAGCACGCGATCTTCCAGCGCGACGGCAAGCACCTGTACTGCGAAGTGCCAATCAGCTTCGCCGATGCGGCGCTGGGTGGTGAGTTGGAAGTGCCGACCCTGGATGGTCGGGTCAAGCTGAAGATTCCGGAAGGCACTCAGACCGGCAAGCTATTCCGTTTGCGTGGCAAAGGTGTCGCGCCGGTGCGTGGTGGTGGAGCGGGCGACCTGATGTGCCGGGTTGCGGTGGAGACGCCAGTCAATCTGGATAGACGCCAGCGCGAGCTACTCGAAGAGTTCCGTAAATCGCTGCTGGGCGACACCTCGCACTCGCCCAAGGCCAGTGGTTGGTTCGAGGGCGTGAAGCGCTTTTTCGGGGACGTGTAAGTAACCAGTGGCAAGGTGAGGGTGGCGAGCGCGGCCCGCACCTCGCCGCTTTGGGTTGGTAGCTGGGAGCTGGATTTATGCGACGTATAGCCGTAGTGGGCGCCGCTGGGCGCATGGGCAAGACTCTGATCGAAGCAATACAGCAAGCCGGTGCCAGCTTGACGGCGGCGATCGATCGCCCGGACAGCAGTTTGATTGGGGTGGATGCTGGTGAGCTGGCTGCACTCGGCAAGCTGGGCGTGCCGCTCTCGGGGGATCTGGCTGCGGTGCTGGATCGGTTCGATGTATTGATCGATTTCACTCACCCGTCGGTGACCTTGCAGAACCTGGCGCTATGTCGGCAGGCGGGCAAGGCCATGATCATCGGTACCACCGGTTTTAACGCCGAAGAGAAGCAGTTGTTGGCCGAAGCCGGCAAGGAAATTCCTATCGTCTTCGCCGCCAACTTCAGTGTCGGGGTAAATCTCTGTCTGAAGTTGCTGGATACCGCTGCTCGTGTGCTGGGCGATGAGGTTGATATCGAAATCATCGAAGCACATCACCGGCACAAGGTCGATGCCCCGTCTGGTACGGCATTGCGCATGGGCGAGGTGGTGGCGCAGGCGCTGGGACGTGATCTGCAGAAGGTTGCGGTCTACGGGCGTGAGGGTCAGACCGGTGCGCGTGAGCGGCAGACCATCGGTTTCGCCACCGTGCGTGCCGGAGACGTGGTCGGCGACCATACCGTGCTGTTCGCTGCGGATGGCGAGCGGGTGGAAATCACCCACAAGGCCTCCAGTCGCATGACGTTCGCCAGGGGGGCGGTACGTGCGGCTTTGTGGCTGGAGGGCCAGGCCGCCGGGCTGTACGACATGCAGGATGTGCTGAGCCTGCGCTGAGACAGCTAAACGGTTGTAATGGCGGGTAGACCAAAAAGGCCTTTTTCTGTAAGCTACAGCTTTAGTGTGTCCACTAAAAGCGCGCGGGAACTTGAAAAAGTGATTCGAAAAAAGCGGGGTGACGTGTCCAAGCGTCATCCCGCTTTTTTACAACCTGCGTACGCCCTGTCAGGCTTGATTGAACGGAGGTTTTCTTGACTAAGCCAGCCCTTAAACCAGCCATTTTGGCCCTTGCTGATGGCAGCATTTTTCGCGGCGAAGCCATTGGAGTCGACGGTCAAACCGTTGGAGAGGTGGTGTTCAACACCGCCATGACCGGCTATCAGGAAATCCTTACCGATCCTTCCTATGCCCAGCAAATCGTTACCCTGACTTATCCGCATATCGGCAACACCGGCACTACGCCGGAAGATGCTGAATCCAATCGTGTCTGGTCAGCCGGTCTGGTGATTCGCGATCTGCCCCTGGTGGCCAGCAATTGGCGTAACACCCTGTCGCTGTCGGATTACCTGAAGGCCAACAACGTGGTGGCCATCGCCGGTATCGATACGCGTCGCCTGACCCGCATTCTGCGTGAGAAAGGTGCACAGAACGGCTGCATCCTGGCTGGCGACAACATCTCCGACGAGCGGGCGCTGGCAGCCGCCCGCGGCTTCCCGGGGCTGAAGGGGGTGGATCTGGCGAAGGTCGTCAGCTCCAGCGCGCGGTATGAGTGGCGCTCCAGTGTCTGGAGTCTGAAAACCGACAGCCACCCGGAAATTGCCGCAAGCGAGCTGCCGTACCATGTGGTCGCCTACGACTACGGCGTCAAAGTGAACATCCTGCGCATGCTGGTCGAACGCGGCTGCCGCCTGACTGTGGTGCCGGCGCAAACGCCAGCCAGCGAAGTGCTGGCGCTGAAACCGGATGGCGTGTTCCTGTCCAACGGCCCGGGTGACCCTGAGCCGTGCGATTACGCCATCAGCGCGATTCGCGACATCCTCGACACCGAGATTCCGCTGTTCGGCATTTGCCTTGGTCATCAGTTGCTGGCGCTGGCCTCGGGCGCCAAGACCGTGAAGATGGGGCACGGTCACCACGGCGCTAACCACCCGGTCCAGGATCTGGACAGCGGTGTGGTGATGATTACCAGTCAAAACCACGGTTTTGCGGTAGACGAAACAACCCTGCCGGCCAATCTGCGGGCAACCCATAAGTCGTTGTTCGATGGCACCCTGCAGGGCATCGAGCGTACCGACAAGGTGGCCTTCAGCTTCCAGGGGCACCCGGAGGCCAGCCCTGGCCCGATGGATGTCGCGCCTCTGTTCGACCGCTTTATCGAAGCCATGGCCGCGCGCCGTTAAGCCTGCCGACTGACCTACGGATTCGAGTGAGAGAAAATGCCAAAACGTACAGACATTAAAAGTATCCTGATCCTCGGCGCTGGCCCCATCGTCATCGGCCAGGCCTGTGAGTTCGACTACTCCGGCGCCCAGGCCTGCAAGGCACTGCGCGAGGAGGGTTACCGGGTCATTCTGGTGAACTCCAACCCGGCGACCATCATGACCGACCCGGCGATGGCCGATGCCACCTACATCGAGCCGATCAAATGGCAGACCGTGGCCAAGATCATCGAGAAGGAGCGTCCGGATGCGCTGTTGCCGACCATGGGCGGCCAGACTGCGCTGAACTGCGCGCTGGATCTGGAACACCACGGGGTTCTGGAGAAGTTCGGCGTCGAGATGATCGGTGCCAACGCCGACACCATCGACAAGGCCGAAGACCGCTCGCGTTTCGACAAGGCCATGAAAGACATTGGTCTGGCCTGTCCGCGTTCCGGTATCGCCCACAGCATGGAAGAAGCCTATACGGTGCTCGAAAAGCTGGGTTTCCCGTGCATCATCCGTCCGTCCTTCACCATGGGCGGCACCGGTGGCGGTATCGCTTACAACCGTGAAGAGTTCGAAGAAATCTGTGCCCGCGGTCTGGACTTGTCGCCGACCAAGGAACTGCTGATCGACGAATCGCTGATCGGCTGGAAGGAATACGAGATGGAGGTGGTCCGCGACAAGAAGGATAACTGCATCATCGTCTGCTCCATCGAGAACTTCGATCCGATGGGCGTGCACACCGGCGACTCGATCACCGTTGCGCCCGCGCAAACGCTGACCGACAAGGAATACCAGATCATGCGCAACGCCTCGTTGGCGGTGCTGCGTGAAATTGGTGTGGAGACCGGTGGTTCCAACGTGCAGTTCGGTATCTGCCCGGAAACTGGCCGCATGGTGGTGATCGAGATGAACCCGCGGGTGTATCGTTCCTCGGCGCTGGCCTCGAAAGCTACCGGCTTCCCGATTGCCAAAGTGGCAGCCAAGCTGGCGGTGGGATACACCCTCGACGAGCTGCAGAACGACATCACCGGCGGCCGTATCCCGGCTTCCTTCGAGCCGTCGATCGACTACGTCGTTACCAAGCTGCCACGTTTCGCCTTCGAGAAATTCCCGAAAGCCGACGCCCGCCTGACCACGCAGATGAAGTCGGTGGGCGAGGTGATGGCGATGGGCCGCACCTTCCAGGAATCGCTGCAGAAGGCGCTGCGCGGCCTCGAGACCGGCGCCACGGGCCTCGACGAGCGGGCGCCGCTCGACCCGGACCAGCTGCGGCTGGAACTGCGCCACCCGGGCGCCGAGCGGCTGTGGTA
>JBOICE010000467.1:0-8928 GCA_050739815.1 Pseudomonas sp.
CTTGATGGTCCGGTCACTCAACCGGATGGTCGTGGTATCGCCGGTCTGATAGCGGTAGTCCTGCTCGGCGCCTGCGGCAAAAGGATGACGCAGCACGTTGTCATCGATGCGCAACAGCTCGTCCGCATCCATCGGATCGAAGGCCAGGCCTGGCAGGAAGTCGAGATCGCCGGGAACCCACGGGTCCGGCACCGCCATGGGCACAACCTCGCGCGCGCCCAGTGCCGTGATGTTGATGGGCCCGCCGCGATTCCACTCGACACGCGAGGCCGTTTCCCGGCGATACGCCAGCCGGTCGGTCAGACGAAGGCGCAGGCCCACGGAAAGGCGCTCCTTTACCGTGGCATCGTAGCTCGTGATCGAGCGGTCGACGTAATCGCGCCGCGCGCGCGCCAGCTGCAGCAACTCGCGCGCACGGGCATCGAGGAAGGCGTTGCTGGAGTCCGGCTGTTGGGCGCTGGCTGGTGCTGCTGTGAGGGCAAGGGCCAGAAGCATTAGGACTACGCGCAGTCGGGCAATCGGGCAGTCCGGCAATCGGGCGGCCGGGCGATCGGGCGTCCGCAACTCGGGCGATCGGGCGATCGGGCGGTCGGGCGAACGGGCGATATCATTGCTCGGGTTTTCCGCCGGGTTTGCGCCCAGTGTTCTTGCGTTCGCGGATTTGCTTCACGCGGTCGTTGAACACGGTGGCGGCCTCGGCGCGCCGGGCTTGCAGCTGGATTTCGTTCCAGAGCTGCATGCGAGCCTGCGCTTCGTCTCGTCTGCCGGGTGGAGGCTGGAAGACATCGTCGATCGAATCACCCACAGTTTTGGCCAGACGCAGCCTGACGCCACCGAGGTGAACAGTGCCGGGCGCAATTCCCCAGTGTTTGCCGCTGGCGTCGGTCCTGGTCCAATCCTCGGCGCCTTTGGCGGCCGCGCGCTCAGTGAGCATGGAGTCGTTGAAGGCATTGAGTTGTGCAGCCACACGCGTGTTGACGTCCACGATCGGCAGTAGGCGAAGCATCGCCGGATTCAGTCAGGTGTCGCCCGTCGATCGAGACGATAAAGTGTTCGCTTTCCAGGATGATTGGCCGCGACCATTCGGCTCGCCGCTGTTCGCGGACTGGCACTGCCTGCTGCAAAAAGAAGAAAACGAGCGGAACGTTCAGCAGCATTCCGGCGAGCCAGAAAGCCTTGTGCTCGCGCGCGCGACGACTGGCGAAGAGGTGCTGAAAACGATCAGTCCTGTATGTCCGCTGCGTCGCGCCGCCTGATGCACCTCTGACGCCCGCAGTCATTTCGACTACAGCGCCATAACAGTACGGCTGCCCAATCCACCCGATCCACCGCGGCTCTCGCTGTTCTTGCGTTCACGTATCTGTTTGACCCGCTCGTTGAAGATGGCAGTCACTTCCGTACGTCGCACCTGCTGCTGGATCTCGTGCCAGAGCTGCGCACGCGCCGACCATTCGTCGCGCCGTAAATGGGAAGGCCGGAAAACATCCGACGTTGAATCGCCCATCGTGATGACAACGCGCAATACCCGGTCGCGCCCATGCAGCGCGCCCGGAGAAAGGCCCGAGCGATCGCCCGTTCCGCTCTCAACGGTCCAGTCCCCGGAGGCGCGCGAAGCAGCCCGCGCAGCGCTGAGCGAGTCGTTGAACTGATTCAGCCGCCGGGCCAGGCTCGAGCGCGCATCGTCGCGCGCCGGCGGTACCGGGCGAAGACGCGCCTGCCACAGGACAGCGGAAGACGAGGGAGCACGCTGTCGATCGAACAGCACCGCCTCACCGGTTGCGAATGTGCTCGGCAACCCGGCTTGCACAGGAGCGTGCGGATCAGCGGGCACGGCTCCGAGCCCGCCGCTCTCCGCCAGCGCTGCGACTGTTCCTCCGGCAATCTGGGCAGGACCCGCTGCACGATCTTGCCTGCGCGCTGGTTCAGACCGGTCCCCCGGATCTGCCAGCAGCACCGGGAGATCATCGGCGACCATGGCAGAACTCCCGCGCAGCAGACTCGAATCGGGCTAGGGCAGCGTGGACTGGAACAGCACGAGTGCAAGGGCACGTTCAACAACGCGCCCACAATCCAGACCGCGCGTCGCTCGCGCGCACGCTGGCCGGCAAACAGGTGCGCGAACAGAACATCGGTCTCGCGTGCTTCTGTTGACCGTACCATGGCCCGAGAGCCGCCCGCAACCTCCGGAGCCACCTGCCAGTCACGCACGCGCTCGCCCAGAAAGCGCAGCGCAAACAGGATCGTTTGGCCGCTGTACCACAAACGCGCCGGCCCAACTCCGTTTGCTGCAACCCGCGCGTGGCATACCTCTTCGAGGTCGCCCGAAACATCTTCCCGGACATCGCAGGGCAGCGCCTGCTCCAGCACCCAACGGGCCCAGCCAGGCGGCCGCTGCCCAGTCATCGCGCACCTCTGAGCGCCGGATCCAGACCTTGCCACATGCGATCCATCACCTCGCGCGACTCGCGCAGCTGCCGGAGGCCTGTCGCCTCGACCTTCACGCCTCGTATACGGACGAGGTTTGCAGCCATGCAGGTTGTCCCCGCCAGTTATGGGATCGCCCCTGGAGACAGGGCATGTTGGGCGCATGGCAAGACAAAGACGACCGTACCTCCCGGGCAGCGCGTTTCACATCACGGCGCGTACCAACCGCAAGGAGCACCATTTCAGGGATCCCGCGATGCGGGACCTGATCGTTTGCGAGTTGGACCGCGCTGTACAATTGACGGACGCGTGTTTGATCGCGTTCGCGATCATGTCGAATCACTTCCACCTGGTGGTACGCCAGGGGACGGCCACGCTTGCTCAACTGATGCAGCCACTGTGTCGGGCGGTGGCGCTGGGCGTGCATCGCTCGCAGAAAGTGACCGGCCGGGTGTTCGGCGGGCCATTTTTTGCGAGTCCGTGCCAGAACGCCGACTATCTACGCGCAGTAATCGTTTACACCCACCTGAATCCAATGCGGGCGGGTATGTGTACGGAACTCGATGACTACGCGTGGACATCACATGCGGCGTATTGCAACTCGCAGGCGCGAGGGATTGTCTCGAAGAAACTGACACCGGCCGTGGAGTTGTTTGCGTCAAGCGACATCGAGCAGGCACGGGGGAGCTACCTGCAGGTGCTGGAGTGGCGTCGCGCTTGCGATGCCTTGTCCGAAGAAATGGCACGTCCGTCAATGCCGGTCTGTATGGAGGGTGACGCTTACTGGCGCCGCCATTTCAAGTCGGTTTTGCCGACCACATACGAAGACCAGCCCGATTTGCGCGATGTCGTATTGAAGACACTGCGCAACTTGCCCATGCCGCTGTTACTTGAAGAACTGCGCCTGCGCCGCTCGACGCGGGCGCATCTCCAGGCGCGCGAGGAAGTTGTTCGGCAAGCAGTATTGGCGCGCCATCGCAACGTTGACATCGCGCGCTTTATCAACGTGCACGAGTCGACCGTGTCACGGTTGGCCGCGCGTGTGAGCGTGCGTGGTCCGGTCTGGTACCGGCCTCGCTGAGCGATTCTCGGATGGGACGAGTTGCAAGGCTGCAAACCTCGTCCGTTGTTTGCCCGCCTTCACTTTCCCGCGATCGCCAGCAGGCTCATGGGGTCGAGACTGATGGCGCCGTAGCGGACGACCCAGTGCAGGTGCGGGCCTGTCACGCGGCCGGTCGCACCCACTTTTCCGATTGGCTGACCGGCACTGACCGTGTCGCCGGATGAGACCATGGTCTCACTCAGGTGGAAGTAAGCGGTGACCAGACCCTGGCCGTGATCGAGGTAGACGACCTTGCCGGCCAGGTAGAAATCATCGACCAGCGCAACCAGTCCGCGGGCCGCTGCAAACACGGGCTCGCCCACGGCGCCGGCGAAGTCGGTGCCCGTGTGACGGCTCTGGATGTTGCCGTTGAATTCGCGGCCATTGCCGAAGCCGCTGGTGATGCGTGTGTCGCGCGGGCGCGCGAAAATTTCCCAGAGGCGCGGCGTGCCGTGCGAACGGCGCGAGACCCCGAGCGCGCTCTCGCGCTCTCGATCGATGCGCGCCTGCAGGGCGGCATTGGGCCTGGTGCCGAAGTTGGGCGCAACAGTCAGCCGGTCCAGGGCATAACTGCCCGAAGCCACGGGCACAGTGACCTGCACGGGTTCACTGCTGCTCGGGCGCGCGAGTGTGACGCGCAGATCGAGCTTGCCACCGCCATCGAGCGGAGCACCTGCCAGTGCCGTATAACGCCCATCCGAACCACGCTCGAAATGCAAAGCCTCGCCCGCCGCCGTACCGGTAACACCGGTCACGTCGCTGCCGGCATTCACGATCACCCGGAACAATGTGCCCTGCACGGGCGAAGCTGGTTCGACCGTGACCGGCGTGGCGATCGGTTCCTGTGCGCTGCCCGATGATGCCAGGAGAGTTGCCGCCAGCAGCAGCAGCGCACCGCGCAACCCCAGCGCGCGAACGAGGTGAATGGCCTCGTGCCTGCGTGCGCTATCCATTCGGTTTTCTGAACTCATGAGATCACCGGACACTGAGTTGTTCTATCCTGGGACGATCCGGGGCGTCGAATGTTCCAACGGCCGGGCAATCGGGCAGCCGGGCAATCGGGCAATCGGGCAATCGGGCAATCGGGCAGTCGGGCAGTCGGGCAATCGGGCAATCGGGCAATCGGGCAATCGGGCAATCGGGCAATCGGGCAATCGGGCAATCGGGCAATCGGATTCGGATTCATCGTGTGAAACTTGCAGGTCCTGAACAGGTGACTAGGTTCATGCCCATGATTACTGACAGGGACAACATGCGGCACTGGCTTGCAGCATTGATACTCGTGTCATTCTTCAGTGCGCGCTTGATGGTGCTGATATGTCCCGGCGGACATCACGGAGACAGCGATCCCGCTGCGCAGGGCTCGGCATACGCGGGTCATCACGCGCCAGCCGGTGAGTCGGGGCCCGAGCGCGGCACGCAGAGTGCCCCGCACGGCGATGAAACGAACTGCGCCATGCTGCTGACCTGCACGACACCCGCGCTGATCGGTCCGAGAGTCGCGCTGTTCGCGCTCCTGGGCGAACAGGATGTGCGTGCCCCTGCCTCGCCGGATCCCGGCGCCGACCCACTCTCCGACAGCGAAACCCCTCCTCCGCGGCTCGCCTGAAGCCATCCCGCTGTCCCGTGGGGCAGCATGGTTTCAACCTCAACTGGCAGAGCCATCAAATGAAAGGGATGACTGCGGTACCACTCATCATGTGTACCCTGTTTTGCACGTTCGCAAAAACGCTGTCGGGGCAGCAGCCCGCGCTGGCCGAACACTACATGACCATGGTTTCCCTGGGCCGGGGCTGGATGGGCATCGGCATGGCCCAGGTGTTCCCGATTGCCACGCTGTCCCTTCCCAGGTCAGAGAATTCGCCCCTGGAACGCCAGGGACTGTACGCGACCCAGCCCACGTTAATGTTCAACCTGGAATCGCCGCAATCACGCATCGTGTTGCACAGCACGTTCAATTTCGAAGGCATCACCCAGCCCTGGGGCGAGCTCACGTTTGGCGGCTGGGGCGAGGGCTACATCGACAAACGGCACCCGCACACGTTCCTGCACGAGGGCGTGCTGAGCATTAATGAGTGGCATAGTGATGGCGGCGGCTACTCGGTGAGTGCCGGCAAGGGTTTCGCGCCTTTCGGCACGGATGACCCGATGTCACGGCCACCGGTCAAGTATCCCACCAACCATCACCTCTCGCAGGTACTGGAACGCTGGCTGCTAATGGGCGCGTACGCGAGTCCATTGTTCAGTATCGAGGCCGGTGTGTTCGGCGGCAGCGAGCCGGACAGTCCGTGGGACTTCAGCAACATCGAGAGTTTCCCCGATTCCTGGTCGGCACGAATCACCAACCGTTTCGGCACAGGTGGCCTGGGCGCGTGGCCATGGGAATTCGCCGTCTCGGTGGCACGCATCGCCGAGGAACACGAGGACGGCGCTGACCAGGAACACACACTGCTCTTCAACGCGGCCGTGCGTCACGAAGATGTTCATGAAATCGGTGGACTGTACGGATTGCTGGAAGCTTCCTGGAGCGATCCGGAGCAGGGCAGCAATTTCTTTTCCGTGCTGGGCGAGGGCCGCGTCGTGCACGGCATACACCAGCCCTACGCTCGCATCGAATATGCGCGCCGGCCCGAGTTCGTGCGGGCCGGCTCACCCGCTTCGAGTGGATTCTTTCGCTACGATCCCGATGCGGAACCAATCGGCTCGACGCGCTGGCTCATCGGTACGGCCGGCTACGGTGTCACGGGGACGCCGCTGCCTTTCAGTGGCCGGCCCTTCATCGAGCTGCAATGGAACCACGTGTCCGGCGGCGGCGCCGTGGATCCGGAGTTGTTGTTCGGCCGCTCGTCGTTCGTCACGCTGTCGGCAGGGCTCCGCATCTTTCTGGGCGGCGAGCCGATGCGCATGGGCTCGTACGGCGTGCTCGATCCCATGACCGCAATGCATCGTGCGCGGATGAACGGTGGACAGCACCGTCATTGAGGATGTCCGCACTCCGTTATCCGTGTTGCGTTCCTAACGTGCAGCCGTCGCGGCCTGCGCACGTTCGAGGTCATCCACCACTATGATCAGCTGGTGATCGTGGTCGCTGTACAACACCTCGACATTCACACCGGCGCTGGCAAGCTGCCGCATGAGCAAGCCTAGCTGGCCGGGCACTTCCTGGCGCAGTCGCCGAACTAGAACTTCGCGTTCGGCCAGCACGGGAATCCCGGCCGCTTCCAACGCGCCGCGGGCGGCCGTTCCGTCATGGAAGAGAAAATGCGCGATGCCCGTGCCATCTATGACGAACGCTCCGCCTCCTTCGATGCTCAGGCCAGCCCGGCCCAGGGCCTCGCCCATTTCCGCCAGCGCGCCGGGCCGGTTTGGCAACACAATCGTCAGATCCTTCATGGCGGTTTAATCCTCTTGAGGTGAATTGACGACGGTCAGAGTAACAGGGCGATGCTTCGTTGGCGGCCGAAGTCTTCGGAGTGCATTCTTGTAGCATGCGATTGCACACTGAACCTGATCTGGCGCGTGTGGCGGGTTTGATGGGTGAGCCGACCCGCGCCGCGATGCTGGCGTCATTGCTGGGAGGCCAGGCTCTGGCCGCGGGCGAACTTGCGCGGCGCGCCGGCGTTACGGCCGCTACGGCCAGCGCGCACCTGGCGCGTTTGCTCGAAAGCGGACTGCTGACCTGTCGCAGATCCGGACGCCACCGCTATTACGAGCTGGCCAATGGCGACGTGGCTGCCGCGCTGGAAGCATTGGCGCGCGTGGCCGCACCGGTTGCTGCCGGCAACCCCGCACAGGCCAAAGGAAGCGGCGAACTCCGGTTCGCTCGCACTTGTTACGATCACCTGGCCGGCAAGCTCGGCCTGCTGCTCACTGAAACGATGCTCGAGCGCGGCCTGATCTGCGGCCGCACGGGATTCGAGCTGACCACGGCGGGCGACGCCTGGCTGGTCACCCTGGGCATCGATGTGCAGGCTTTACGCACAACACGGCGAATACTGGCCCGTCCGTGTATGGACTGGAGCGAACGGAGGAACCACCTGGCTGGCGCCGCAGGAGCAGCCATCGCAAACGCACTGCTCGAACGCGGCTGGCTCGCACGGTTGCCAGGAACCCGCGCGCTGCGTCTCAGCTTGCGCGGGCGCGAGGGACTGTATCGTTCGCTGGGGCTGGAAATCGTTGACCCCGCAACTCCGCTGCGCAAATTGGGGTGACTGAGGAAACATCGGGCAGGACGGAGTTCGCCACCGAAGGCGCGACGCTGGCCTTGCACACGACCGGCGCCGCGGTGCCTGAATCAGGCGATTATGATCATCTGCCGGCCGGGCGCTGCCGTCCCGGCCTGAGTGTGCCCAGCCTGGATGAGTTTCACGCACGTATGATCAAACACGGCGTGACCTGCCTGCAGGAACCCAAGGATGTGTTCGGCACAAGGCTGGCGCAATACGCCGATCCGGATGGCCTGGCCATCTCCGTGGGCGAACATCGCTAGAGCTGCACGCCCGATCGCCCGACGGCCCGATCGCCCGTTATTTCAAGCTGAAGCTGCCGGCCGGAAAGGCGACACCGTTCACGATGATCTCCACGCGATGTGTGCCCGGGTAATGTTTGCGCGTAGTCATCTGGCGCAGGCCAATCCGGGATGACAGCACGGCCGACTCGCCTGCTGCCAGCTCGAGCGTTGTGAGCTTGAACACCTTGGGACTCGTGCTCGTGTCTGCCTTGACAAAAAACACGCTGTAATCGACCAGCAGCGATTGTTTGCGCCGCGCCGTGTTCACGACCGTGAACGACAACTCGACCTTGCCGCCAATTTCTGCACGTTTCGGCTTGATGCTGACCTGTTTGACACTCACTTGCGGCGCGGCGCCGTAGCCCAGCACTTGCAACGCGCCGGACTCGCCGCGTTTCACGGCCGAGCGCAATGCGTGTTTGATCAGCCACTGCCGATCCTCTGATGCATCGATCAGCCAGCGGCGGCAGGTCTGGAACAATACCTCGGGCTGGTCCTTGCCGATATCGTTCAGGTTGTTGGCCACGGAACGCCGCACGTAAAGCTCGGGATCATCCTTGAGCAGCTCGAGAAGTTCCAGAACAGGGCTCGGATCCTTCTGGAACGCGCGCAGGCGCGGCGCCCAGGGCAGGCGCGGTCTCGTGCCTTCCGATACCAGCCGGCGCACGTGCACATCGGGATCGTGCGCCCACTCGCGCAGGCGAGCAAGTGTCTCCTGCGGGTAACGATCCAGGAACACGCGGATGCTGTACTCCGCGCTGAAGCGTTTGGTCAACTCGTACTGCAGGTCCAGCGACGTCTCGAGATGATCGACACCGTACTCCATCACATAACACACGTGCGGCAGGTACAGGAACGGTGCCATGCCGTTGCCTTCCGTGTTGGCCAGGCG
>JBOICE010000468.1:0-7397 GCA_050739815.1 Pseudomonas sp.
GGCCTACAGTCTGGAGGTGACGCGCGAGGGCCACATCATCATTCCGGACATCGGCCAGATCTTTGTGGCGGGTGTTACCGTCGATGGTCTCAGGCGCCGCCTGAGCGACCGGCTCGCGCAGGTATACAGCGGCATTCAGACCGGCAGTACGCGCTTCGATCTGAGCATGGGTCGCCTGCGCCGCAACCTGGTCCACATCATCGGCGAGGTCGAGGTTCCTGGCGCCTACCAGGTGAGTGGCGGTGCCTCGGTGTTCAATGCGCTGTACCAGGCGGGTGGACCGAACACGAACGGCAGTTTCCGCACGATTCAGGTGCGCCGCCAAAACCAGGTCGTGCAGGAGGTTGACCTGTACGATTACCTGCTGCGCGGCGACAAGCGCAGCGACCTGCGGCTCGATCAGGCGGACATCATCTTCGTGCCGGTCGTGCTGCGCCGGGTGACCGTAACCGGCAGCGTGCGACGGCCCGCCATCTATGAGCTGAAACCCAACGAATCCCTCATTGATGTGATTGGCTTTGCCGGTGGTGTGCAGGCCGATGCCTCGCTGGAGCGCATCCAGATCGATCGCATCCTGCCGCCGGAACAGCGCCGCCCGGGTGTCGAGCGCACGATTGTCGACGTCTCACTCGCCCAGCTGCATCCCGCTGGTAACATCGCACTGAACGATGGCGACCTGATCAGCGTATTTGCCATCACCGGCGAGCGGCGGAACCGTGTAACCATCACCGGCGATGTGCACCGGCCAGGGCTCCATGAGTTCCGCGCCGGAATGACCGTGCGTGATCTGGTTCAGAATGCGCAGGGCTTGCTGCCCACCGCGTACACAGCATCAGCTCACATCGTTCGTCTCAACCCGGCAGACAGCACTACGAGTCTCGTTCGAATAGCCCTGGCTGATACGACAGCCGCGAACTATGCGGGACGCGTCGAGCTGCAGGACCTCGATGAGCTGGTCGTCTTTGGGCGGGCTCGCCTATCGAATCCCGATTCCGTGCGGATCACGGGTTTTGTGAAACAGGAAGGCGCGTACCCGTTCTCTGCCGGAGTCAGCGTGCAGGACCTGATCCTGCTGGCCGGCGGTTTCCGTGAGGGCGCACTGGCCAGTGAGGCGGAGGTCGCACGGCGCAACAGCTCCATGCGCGGCGATTCGCTCGCACAGATTTATCACGTGCCGTTGAGCCTGCCGGGATCGCCCAGCTCGAGTGCGCGCGGGCGCGCCGAGGAATTTACGCTGCAGCCCGGCGATCGCGTGTTCATCAGGCGCAGGCCCGGATATCTGCCACTGCAAACAGTGACCGTGGCCGGTGAGGTCGTGTATCCCGGCGTCTACACGGTGGAATCGAATGCGGAGCCTGTCAGTCGCATCATGCGCCGTGCGGGAGGGCTGACCCCGCAGGCGTATGCACGGGGATTCCAGCTGCTTCGCGACGGCAAGATGGTCAACGTCGACCTGCATGCTGCGCTGGCCAACCCGAGCGGCCCCGATGATTTAATGGTTCGGCCCAACGACCAGTTGACCGTGCCGGTCTTTGACCCGACCGTGCTCGTGACCGGCGCAGTAGCCTTTGAGTCGCGCATTCGCTATGAGCCCGGTCTCAGTGTCAAGGACTACCTGAACCGCGCGGGCGGCGCGCAGCCTGAAGCAGACAACGATCGCATCTCGGTGCGATACGCCAATGGCGAACTGCGAACCGCACGCTCGGTGCTCACCATGACACGTTACCCGCGCGTCGAGCCCGGAAGTGTGATTACCGTACCGGAAGAAAAGCCTGGAGGCATGAATTGGGATATGTTCTTCACGCGTACACTGACCATCGCCAGCGCAATGGCCACGGTTGTACTCGCCATCAATTCGGTGAAGTGATGCCTGGAGCAGCTGGCTCGTCCCGGCACCTGCGTGCACCGGCACGGCTGCTACACTGGCTTTGTCTGGTTTTGCTGGGCGCAACGGCGTGCAGCTCAGCGCGCCGCCAGGAAGCGCGGCGCGTGGCTGCGAGCGATCGGACGGTTGACGTCTACTTCTCCTCACCGCCCTGGGCGTATCGCTTGGGACCCGAGATATTCGCCTCGTTCGCCGCCGACACGTCTCGAGTCAGGGCCGAACTGGCGCGTTACGGCTCGCAACTCGGCTGTCATGCTGTGGTTTCGGTAGTGATTCCGCGCGCCGAGAGTGGTCGTGAGCCGCGCCCCTGGGGCTTTTGTGTCTGGCGTGTTGAATCCAGGTCCGAGACGCCCGGCCCCTGACACTGCGGCTGGGCCATTCGAGTTGCACAGCAGGCGGCCCGGGTGACCTTGACCTGATCCGGGTGCTCCCGATGTTCGGGCAACCGTGTTATCTTTGAAGTGCCCCAGGAAATCTGGGATGCAAGCACACGAACCGCGTCAGGGCCCCGCAGGCAGCAGCGCTAAGTGATGCGAGCATCGCCAGGCTCTTCCTGGGGCAACTTTTTTGGTCTGCGTGTATGCTTGCTTGCCCATGAAGTGAGCGCCCGGCTAACCTTCGCGGGCAGCCGCGGAATACGCCGCGTCGAATGCTCGCTCTCAGGCCCTGGAACGCGACTGAATCCTGATGCAATCCACGCGCACCGCCCTGGCTCGACTGTACCGGCCGCGCAAGTTCGCGGAAATGGCGACCCAGGAGCATGTCTCCCAAACGCTGAAGTCTGCGGTCGCCAACCATCGTGTTGCGCACGCCTACCTGTTCACCGGTCCGCGCGGCGTCGGCAAGACCACGGCCGCGCGCGTACTGGCCATGGCACTCAATTGTCCTGACCGCACGCCCGATGGAGAGCCGTGTGGCCAGTGCGAATCATGTGAGCGCATCTGGTCGGGCAAAACCTCACTCGATGTGATCGAGATCGATGCGGCATCGAACCGCGGTGTGGACGATGCGCGCGATCTGCGGGAACGCGCCATGTATGCGCCCACGGATGAAACCCGCTACAAGGTTTACATCATTGATGAGGCACACATGCTCACGCGCGAGGCCTGGAACGCACTGCTCAAGGTGCTGGAAGAGCCGCCTCCGCGCGTGATCTTCGTTTTTGCCACGACCGAGCCACAGAAGATCCAGCAGTCTGCTGCGCCCATCCTGTCCCGCGTGCAGCGCTTCGATTTTCGCCGCATCAACGTGCACGACATCGTAACGCGGCTGCAAAGTGTGTTGGCCGCCGAGCACGCACAGGCGGAGCCGGATGCGCTGCTGCGCATTGCCCGCCGCGCCGACGGCGGAATGAGGGACGCACTTTCGCTGCTCGACCAGGTCCTATCCTTCACGGGGGGCCGCGTGAGTGGCAACGATGTGGGCCGTGTGCTCGGCCTGGCCGGCGATGAGCTTTACCTCGATCTGTTCGAGATCGTGGCGGAGCACCGCCACGCCGATGTGTTCCGCTTCGTCCAGCGCGTGCTCGATGAAGGCTATGACCTGGCGGAATTCCAGCGCGGGCTCGCCGACGCAATCCGCGCCATCATGCTGGTCCGGCTGGAAGGCGCCGAAGGTGCCGAGGTGCGCGCCGATCTGCAGACGCGCTATGAGCAGCTTGCCGCTGTGTTCTCTACGGGCGATTTGTTGCGCATGCTGTCACAGGTCGCCGAACTGGATACTGAGGGTCGCCTCCGGAAAGCCACCAGCCCGCGGTTGCTGCTCGAGGCGCTTCTTCTGCGCTTCGCGCACATGGATCGAAGCCTCGAACTGGAAGAGCTGGTCAGAGCCGCGGCCGGTTCGCTGGCAGCTGCCGACCCGTCCGCGCCCGCAACTCCGCCGCCGCCCGCGCCCCGCCGCGTCACGGAACGATCTCGAACGGACGTTGTAGATCGAAGCACCACACCGGAGGCCCGGGTGGCCGGGACCGAATCGCAACGACCCGGAGTGACGCACCCCGGTGGTGCCGGAACGGTGCACAGCGCACTGCAGGCTGTGCTGCAAACCCGTGCGGCACAGGTGCCCAACGGACTGGGCGCTTTTCTGCGCGCAGCCCAGGTGACCGAACCCGAGCATGGCCGGGTCGTTCTCGAATTGCCGGCGGGTCCCGGCCTCGAGCGGCTGCGCACCGAGCCAGCAGCCTGCAGAGCGATCGAGAGTCTTCTTTCAGAGCAGCTGGGTCGGCCCGTCACGGTCGAAGCCCGAACGCCGGGCACCCCGGACCAGGCGCGCGGACCCGAGCCAGCTCAACGGCTTACGGTCGAGCGAGTCAAAGCCGAAAAGCTCGACCGGCTCGCAGCGCAGGAGCCCACGCTCAAGCGAGCCGTGGATGAATGGAAGCTCGAATTGATGGACTGAGCGCACCTGCACTGCATTGGATGTAGGGAAAAGGACTAGGCACTGCGGCGCACCGACCGGCATTTGAAGCTGCTGGACTGACGTTTGCAGACCACCGTCTCGCACCCGAAGCGAAAACGAGTATGCGGAATCGTTGGCAAAAGCTATTCAGGGACGCCGAACGTGAGCTGGAGCGGGCAGAACAGGCACGCGCAGCGAGTCGCCCGATCTGGGCGTGGTTCGCGGCACATCAATCGGCAGAGTTCGCCGTCAAGGCGCTGCGTCAGCGCCACTCGCTCAACGGCCATGAACGCATGGTGACACGGCTGCTCATCGATCTGCCTGAAGGCATACAGGTCCCGCAGTCACTGCTCGAAAAGGCACACGTCTTCGACAGTCACTACATGCCGATCCAGCTCGATGGCATCGAGCCCCTCGATCAACCGCGCAAGAACGGCATCGCTACCGATCACGCCGTTCACACTGCGAGAGAGATACTCTCCTTCGTGAAAGCTCAGCTGGTCGAGAGCGAGTAGTGCGTTTCACGCGGAGGCGCGGCGAACAGGACTGTTAGCCGCGCTTCCGAGTCTTCGCCTGAATCAGACTTCACCGGATGTATCGCGCCTCGACCATCGTGCAGCGGTCCTGCACCACCGCAATGCCGGCGGCCGCGAGTTGTGCTGCGGCTTCGTCATTGCGAATCCCCAGCTGAAACCATGCGAATCTCGGTTTCTTGGCGATGATGTCGGGAAGGTGTGAAGGGATGTCTCTGGATCGTCGAAAAACCACTACCATGTCGATGTCACCGGGAATGGTCGCAAGCGATCGATACACAGGTCGCCCGAGAATGTGTGTGACCTCGGGGTAATAGACCGGCACGGGCACGATGTCCCAGCCCATCCCGACGAGTGCCCGAGGAACGTAGAACGCAGGTTGTGCCGAGTGGTCTTCGGGCTTGATGCCGAGAATGGCCAGGCGGCGGCTCTCGCCGAGCGCTTGCCGCGCGCGATTCACATCTTCGATCAGAAGCGGGCTGTCGATCATTCGGTCTCCGCGCGCAATGTACGCGTCGCGGCTTTGACTGAGAACGCCCGGCGCTGCGCAGCTACGATGTTTTATGTGCTGCACGCTGACCCATCTGCGCATTCCCTTGTCCCGCCTTTCGCCCCAACCTGCAGCATGGCTGATTCCCACGAGCTGGGCCGTCAATCGGAACGGGTCGCAGCGCATTATCTCGAGGCGCGTGGCTACGACATTGTCGAGCGCAACTTCCGCGTCGGGCACAAGGAAGTGGACCTGATCGTACGCCGGGATGACCTGATCGCTTTCGTGGAGGTGAAAGCGCGGGCCGGTGCGGGGTACGGCCACCCGCTGGAGGCCATCACCTGGGTCAAGCGTCGTGAAGTCGGTCACGTGGCCAGAGTCTGGATTGCCGCACACGGCCGGCGAGGCTTTGCCTATCGGTTCGACGCGATCGCCGTCATCTGGCGAGACGGACGGCCGGATATCGAACATGTACCGAACGCTTGGGCCCTTTAGCCTGCCCTTCAGGCGGACCGAGCCGCTGATCATCAACCCGGCCATCCGACGCCGCCACCGTTTTCACCACCCACCCCCGGCGCCCGCCCGCCCAACACAACGGCGCCCGCCTTACGTGCCCCTCTCCGCCGTCCCCCGGAAACCCCGTCCGACCGGAGTGTACTAGGTGTCTGGGCCGCCAGGCCGTTTTCGCGTAAATCCTTGTCGGAGCGTACCGTTGCGCTCTGGCAATCCTTGCGGCTCTGCGATGTGGGTTTCAGTTTACCACCACGTACCGGTACCCGTTGATGAGCAACTTCCAGCAGCTTTTCCAGCTCGGGCAGCAGGTCCAGGCCCGTTTGAGCCAGCTCCAGACTGAGTTGGGCAATCGAACCGTCACGTGCTCGAGCGGTGGCGGTATGGTCACGGTCACCGTTGATGGCCGGGGCAAGATCCGGGAAATCAAGATCGACCGGACTGTGGTCGATCCGGAAGATGTGGAGATGCTGGAGGATCTGGTTCTTGCCGCGCTGAACGAAGCGCAGCAGCGGGCTCAGAGTCTCTATGAAGAGGAAATGAAGAAGCTGGCCGGCGGACTGCCGCCGCTGCCGTTCAACATTTAGTCGAGCCACGTCGAGCCAAGCCAAGAACTGTCCAGTTTTGAGTGTAATTGACGATCTGACGAGCGAGCTCGCGCGGTTGCCGGGGATTGGCCGTAAGACCGCGCTTCGCTTGACCTACCATCTGCTGAAGCGTTCCCCCGAGGAAATTCAGCGACTGGCTCGTGCACTGGACGGCGTTGCCGAGAGAGTGCAGCCGTGCTCCTGCTGCGGCAATCTCACGGAAGAGGAGCCGTGCACGTATTGCGCAAATCCGCGGCGCGATGCATCGCTCATCTGCGTGGTCGAGGAGGCATCGGACATCGTCGCCATTGAGCGCACGGGCGAGTTCCGCGGGATGTACCACGTGCTCGGTGGCCGGCTCTCGCCTCTGGATGGCATCGGTCCCGATGAGTTGAACGTGGCTGCGCTGGTACGGCGCGTACAGGCCAATGGCGAGGCGGCGCGTGTACGGGAAGTGATCATTGCTACGAATCCGAGCGTCGAAGGCGAAGCAACGGCTACATTCCTGCTGAAGCAGCTGCACGGGCTCGACGTGCGGATCACGCGCCTTGCGCGCGGCATTCCCGCAGGCGGCGACCTGGAGTACCTCGACGGAGTAACACTGGCCCAGGCCATTGCCGGGCGAAGAGAGCTGTGACCGGCGAAAGGTTGCACACCATGGTCACAAAGGTGAAATGAGACGCAGCCGAACCTGGAAGACGATTGGTGTCATCCTGCTTGCAATCGGGCTTGCGGCAGCGGTCGGTACGTTTGTCGTTCGCGATCAGATGTCCCGGCACCGGCGCAATTTGTTCAGCAAGCACGCACTGCGGCGCTTTGCCGCGCTCGGCTATCTGGCTGGTCTCGACGCCACAGTCGAGTTGGTTCAGCTGCTCCGTGATTTCGTGGGCTGGGAACCGCACCAGCTGCTGCGCAACCGCGCAGCAGGCATCCTCGGCCGCATGGAAGCACAGCTCCAGGCCAGTGGCGTGCGCGGGGAAATCGCCGGATGAGCC
>JBOICE010000469.1:0-13751 GCA_050739815.1 Pseudomonas sp.
TCTCCTGGTCCCATGACGTCGATGGCTATGGCGCCAACGGCATCTTCAACGAAGGCAGCAAGGCCGTCAGCCTCGGTCTGGATGCCGAATACCAGAACACCTACACGAGCAGCCTGTCCTACACCGACTTTTTCGGTGGCGACTTCAACACCTCGATCGATCGTGATTTCGTCGCACTCAGCTTCGGCGTGAACTTCTAAGCAGACAGGAACTTTGAGGAAGACTATGAAAATGAAAATAACAAAGAGTCTGTTGCAAACCGGGGCTCTGACACTGTCTTTGCTCGCGACAGGCGTGATGGCTGCCGTTTCTGCTGACGAAGCTGCAAAACTGGGCACCACCTTGACTCCGCTGGGCGCCGAGATGGCCGGTAACGCCGATGGCTCGATCCCGGCGTGGACTGGCGGCCTGCCGCAGAATGCCGGCACGGCGGACAGCAAGGGCTTCCTGGCCGATCCGTTCCCAGGCGAGAAGGCGCTGTTCACCATCACCGCGCAAAACGTCGATCAGTACAAAGACAAGCTGACCCCTGGCCAGTACGCGATGTTCAAGCGCTATCCGGAAACCTACAAGATTCCGGTATTCCCCACCCACCGTTCGGCGAATGTACCGGCCAATGTCATGGCTGCCGCCAAGACCAATGCTACGACTACCAAGTTGGTGCAGGGCGGTAACGGCCTGGCGGATTTCAAAGAGGCCTATCCGTTCCCGATTCCGCAAAACGGGGTAGAGGCGATCTGGAACCATATCACCCGCTACCGTGGTGGTAGCGTGCGCCGCTTGGTGACTCAGGCGACACCGCAACCGAATGGTTCGTACTCACTGGTTTACTTCCAGGATGAGTTCACCTTCCGCGCCAACCTGAAGGATTACGACGCCGGTAAGCCAAGCAACATCCTGTTCTACTTCAAGCAGCGGGTTACCGCTCCTTCGCGGTTGGCGGGTAACGTGTTGCTGGTGCACGAAACCCTCGACCAGGTTAAAGAGCCACGTCTGGCGTGGATCTACAACGCGGGTCAGCGCCGGGTACGACGTGCTCCGCAGGTTTCCTATGACGGCCCAGGTACTGCGGCAGACGGTCTGCGGACTTCCGATAACTTCGACATGTACAACGGCTCGCCGGATCGCTACGAGTGGAAGCTGGAAGGCAAGAAGGAAATCTACATTCCTTACAACAGCTACCGCATGGATTCGCCACAGCTGAAATACAGCGACATCGTCAAGGCCGGTCACATCAACCAGGACCTGACTCGTTACGAACTGCACCGCGTCTGGCACGTAGTGGGTACGCTGAAATCTGGCGAGCGGCACATCTACGCCAAGCGTGACTTCTACCTCGACGAGGACACCTGGCAAGCCGCTGAAGTCGATCATTACGACGGCCGCGGTACCCTCTGGCGTGTGGCTGAGGCTCACTCCCAGTACTACTACGACAAACAAGTGCCGTGGTACACCCTGGAATCCCTGTATGACCTGCTGTCCGGTCGTTACTTGGCTCTGGGGATGAAGAACGAGGAAAAACAATCCTACGACTTCAACTACGCTGCCTCGGAAACCGATTACACCCCGGCAGCATTGCGTCAGGCTGGCGTGCGCTAATCCTGAGTCTTGCAACATAAAAAGCCGGCCCAAGGGCCGGTTTTTTATGTCCAGTTTTTTTCTCCGGTATTTGCCCGGCGAATGTACCCGGCTCAATGGAAGCCAAATTGACAGGTAATCCGGCCATAGGGCTTCAAATGCGTTCGCCAAGCGACTAGTCTGCTGAACGTTCACGCTCCCGATGACGCAACCATTACAAGATCCGGGTGATGACTGACCTATCCAGTTCGCAAGGCTTTACCTATCCCGCTATCTCAGCCGTTGAGGGGCGGTTTTTTCGCCCGCCACTGCCGGTCGGTTACGTGTTGCGGCCACGTTTGTGCGAGCAACTGGCGACAGGGCTGGCAGGGCGCTTGCTGCTGATCAGCGCACCGGCAGGTTTTGGCAAAAGCTCGCTGGCCATCGAATTCTGTGAGCGTTTACCGAGTCAGTGGCAAAGCTTATGGCTTGGCCTTAGCCGCCGGGATAGTGATCCGGGGCGCTTTCTCGAGCGCTTGTTGGCGGGGTTACAGCGGTATTTCCCGGGCCTGGGCGAAGATGCGCTGGGGCTATTGAAGATGCGTCAGAGACACCAGCCGTTTGCTTTTGAAGAGTGGCTGGATGGTTTGCTCGATGAACTGACTCAGCGCCTTGACCCGGCGACGCCACTGCTGCTGGTGTTGGATGATTATCACTTGGCACAAGGAGCGGTATTAGATCGCTGCCTGCAGTTTTTACTCAATCATCTCCCTGCCGGCTTGCTGCTGCTGGTGACCAGCCGGCAACGCCCGGATTGGCATCTGGCCCGCTTGCGTCTGTCACGGCAATTGCTCGAGCTGCAGGAGCAGGATCTGCGCCTGACGCCCGAGGAGTCGACTGAGCTGCTATCCAGCCAGGGCATCAAGTTGCAAGGCGAGGCCCTCGACAGCCTGTTGCAGCGCAGCGAGGGTTGGGTGGCGGGGTTGCGTCTTTGGCTCTTGGCGGCTTCGGAAGCCGGGGATGCTCAGGGTTTGGCGCATTCGCTGCACGGCGCCGATGGCCTGATTCGCGACTATCTGCTGGAAGAAGTCATCGAGAGCCAAAGCGCGGAGGTGCAAGCGTTTCTGTATGAAACGGCCTTCCTTGAGCGTTTTTGCGTCGAGCTCTGCGATGCGGTGCGCGAAGGCTACGACAGTGCTGCGATTCTCCAGCACTTACAGGCGCATCAGGTGTTTCTGGTGCCGCTGGATGAGCAGGGCCGCTGGTTTCGCTATCACCATTTGTTCTCCGACCTGTTGCGGGCGCGGCCGGCCGCGGCCATGTCGCAGCCGGCGGCGAGCCTGCACCTGCGCGCCTGTCGTTGGTTCAGTAGTCAAGGCCTGCTCGATGAAGCGATAGAGCAGGCGCTGCGTGCCGGTCAGCCGGATGTGGCGGCGAGTCTGGTGCAGAACCTTTCCGAGGAACAACTGCTGGGCGAGCAGAATGTGGCGATGCTGCTGCGCTGGAAAATGGACCTGCCTGAGAGTTTGCTCAGCAGTTCACCGAGGTTGATTGTGCTGTACGCCTGGGCGCTGGCGTTGGCCTGCCAGTTGGACGCCGCGCAAGAGTTGGCGAGCCAGTTGTCACGTTTCCTGCCGGCGCCATCGGCGCGGGCGCAGCGTTCAATGCTGGCGCAGTGGCTGGCATTGAGTGGCGTGATTGCCCGTGGTCGCGGCGATAGTGTGAGTGCAGAGCTGTATTGCGGGGAGGCATTGGCGTCGCTGCCACAGGAGCGATTTGGGCAGCGTCTGATGTGCCTGTCGACTTTGGCCAACCTGGCGATCGTGCGTAATGATCTGTGGCGTGCCCGCGGCCTGAATCGCGATGCTATGGAGCTGGCGCAACGGGTCGGTAATCCCTTGTTCGAGGCGTTGGCGCACTACGACCGTGCGCGGGTGCTGCAGGCGCGTGGCGAGGTGTTACGGGCACAGGAGGAAGTACGCCGGGGCCTGGAGTGCCTACGAGGCCTGCCGACGCAACGCCTGTATGCGGTGCGCGCTCGGTTAACTTTGTATGAAGGCTATCTACTGACCTTGCGGCTACAACCCGAGGCCGCCCGCGCTCGTCTGACGGCCGGGATTGCAGAGGCGCGGGCCTGTCGCGATATCAGTCTGTTGATTGGCCACTGTGTACTGGCCAGCCTGGAAGGGCGGAGCGGGCGTTTGCCGGAAGCCTTCGCTCAGCTCGCCGAGGCCGAGCGGTTGATGCATATCTGGGACGTGCCGGCGATCTACTATCTGGCGATGATCACCCTGGTCAAATGCGAACTCTGGTTGCTGCGCGGCCAGACGGAACTGGCGGGCAGCTGGCTAGCGCGCCTGGCGGAAACCTACGGCGGTGAGCAGGCAGCTGCGGCGCCGGAATACCATCCGCAGCTGCCGCTGCATATCGAATTACAGCGCGCAGCGCTGGAGCGATTCGAGGGGAGGTTGCCAGAGTCCGAACGGCGCTTGCGGGCCTTGAGTGCGCGTGCGCAAACCGCCGGTGGGCAGTTGCTTGGAGTGATCGCACAGGTTCAGTTGACCTTGCTGCTACGTGCCGCTGGCCGTGAGCGTGAGGCCCAGCAACAGTTGGCCGGCTGCTTGGACGCGGCTGCGGGTGGCGGCTTGTTACCCTTCAATGAATTGCTCGTGCGGCAACCCGAGTGGCTGCGCGAGCAACTGGCGGTGCGCCCGTCTTGTGCTCTGCGCGAGGCGCTGTGGGCGCATTTGCCCGTGTTCGATGCCGAACCAGAAAACACCGATAGCGCCGCTCCGGCCGAGGCCTTGAGCATGCGTGAGCTGGCGGTACTGAAGCTGATTGCTCAGGGTTGTTCGAATCAGGAAATCAGTGAGCAGCTATTTATCTCTCTGCATACGGTCAAGACCCACGCCCGTCATATCAACAGTAAACTTGGTGTCGAACGGCGTACTCAGGCGGTGGCGCGGGCCAAGGGGCTTGGTTTATTGCGCTGAAGCGATGGAAAAGACCGTGCAATCTTAGGCTGGGTTTCGCTGTGCTCTGCCCAACCTGCCGTCACTTCGGCGCCGACAGGTCGAGTTTAGGCGCGACTGGCTTTTTCGGCGCGACAGGTTGGGCCAGTTGGTTTTCCACATCGGTTTGAATCCCTGTCAGCACCGGTTGCAGTTCGGCCATGCTGACGCGCACCTCGGCATAGGGGTGCTGTTCGACCAGTTGGGCGACTCGCGCAAGGATTGCTGGGCGCACTCCGGCATTCAGGTGGACGAACAATTCCGGCAATTGCTTGCCGAACTCTGCGGCATACAGCACTAGATCTTCACGACCAAATTGCTTGGTCAGGCCCAGATAATCCAGCGCGCTGGAGGTCAGCATGGCCGCCGCCGCTTTGGTTTCCTGCAGACCCTGCAGGCGCACGGGGTTGCTCTGTTCGCCTTGTGAGAGGGTCATCCAGAACTCGGTGGTGAGGGTGAAGAGCACCGCTTGTTGGCGCAACGAATAGGTCATCAAGCCCAGCGCTTCGGCGCCATAAGGCTGTTGTGCCGCGCGAAAGTCGAAGTACAGGCGCATCAACTCCTTGAGCTGGAACAACACCTCGCGCGCGCCGTTTTGGCGCAACTCTAGCGGTGCATAGATATTCAGCTGCGGACGGAAATTTTCCTCGCTGACCATGCGCCGATAAATCGGCCCGGTGAATTCGCCACTGCGCCGTGGCAAGGCATTGGCTTGGGTGGTGTCGATCTGCTGCAGCGCCTCGATCAACTGGTGGTAATCGGCACTGGCCCAGGGTTTTTGAATGTCTGGAATCTTCTGCCCGAGATAGAACAGCTCGGCCGCCGGGAGCGATCGCGCCAGAACCAGCAAAAGGATGGTCAGCGGCCAGAGCAGGCGGCGTGTTAGCTTCATCGGCAAAGAGGATTCCTGCGGGAAAGGGCGTGCCAAGAGTAACCAGCTCAGGCTGCGCCGTCACCCAGGCCTAGGTTGGGAGTTGTGCGCGATGGAGTTGGAGCGGGCCGAGCAAGGGGCGGTGCGGGCGGTATTCGAAGATCTTGGTGGCTATAACGCGATCGCTCGGCAGCAGGGCGATACGGCTGACGGGCCGTTGGTGGGGCATTTACAGCGCACCAATATCCAGTTGGCGGCGATCCCGCTGTTTGCCCGCAAGGGGCTGGTGGAAACCACGGTGAATGACCTGCTCGATGCCGCCAAGGTTTCGCGGCGGACCTTCTATAAATACTTCGCGAACAAGATGGAGGTGCTCGAAGGCATCTACCAGACCGCAGTGCTCCTACTGCTGGCGCGTTTTCGCGATATGCAAAACGCTGCCGGCAGCCCGCAAGCCTGGTTGCACGCTATGGTCACGTGTTTCTTCGACTATCACCTGGCGGTTGGTCCAATCATCCGCTTGATGCAGGAAGAAGCATTGCGTGCGGACTCCCCACTGGCACCGCATCGTCAGCGCGCGCATCTGGAAATGGTGAGCTTGTGGGTGGAGCGCCTGGAGGGTTCGAGCAGCGTTCGCGATCCGCTGACCTACCGCGCGTTGATCTGGGCGCTGGAGGCGGCCTCTTTGGAGCTGCTTGGCCGGTCAGCCTCACGGGTAGAAATCGAACATGCCAAGGCGGTATTGAGCGATCTACTGATCGCCTCCCTGTGCCCGCCCACAACCTAGGTTAGGCGTCAGCTCGCAGTTCGCGTGGTTTGATGGGCACTGAATATCAATCCATCTAGAACCACCCCTCTAAAACAACACTGCCGAGGTGTCTGCATGCCTGCTTCCAGCCTTTCCCTGTCGCCGCCGCTGGCGGCTGGTTTTGCTCGATTGGGCTTCGGTGCTTTGCCGCTCGAGCGGCTGAAGGCACGCTACGCCAATACCGATAGCGGTTCGCGGTTTATCGAGCTGGATGGCTTCAATGTGCATTACCGCGACGAAGGTAGCCGCGATAAGCCGGTGCTGGTTCTGATCCATGGCGTGGTCGCTTCGCTGCACACCTGGGATGGTTGGATCAACGCTTTCGCCGCGAATTACCGGATCATCCGTTTCGATGTGCCGGGTTTCGGCCTGACCGGCCCAGCGCGCGATGGCGTGTATGGCGCCGAGCGGATGGTGAGCATTTTCGGTCTGCTGCTCGATTATCTTGGCGTCAACAAAGCTGTGGTCGCCGGCAATTCTCTGGGTGGTTTCATTGCCTGGAACTTCGCCCTGGCCCAACCGCAACGGGTGGAGAAACTGATACTGATCGACCCGGCGGGTTACCACATGCAGAAAGTGCCACTGATGATCGCCGCCGCCGCGCTGCCCGGCGCGACTTGGGCGATGCCGCTATGGATGCCACGGGCGCTGATCGCTCAGGGTATCAAGGAAGTTTACGGCGAGCCCGGGCGGATCAAGGCGGGGGTGATCGACCGCTATTACGACCTGAGCCGCCGCCCCGGCAACCGCCGAGCGATGATGGATATTTTTCGTGTGCTGTTGAAGGTCAACCGCGAGGAGCTTCATGGCACGCCAGCGCGAGTTGCTGAGATCAAGGCCCCGACGCTACTGATGTGGGGCGAACGTGACCGCTGGATTTCGCCCACGCATGTGCCGTTGTGGCAGCGTGATCTGCCAGGTATCCAGGTGAAAACCTATCCAGGTGTCGGGCATATTCCAATGGAAGAAATTCCCGAGCAGAGCGCGGCGGATGCTTTGCGCTTTTTGCAGGGCTGAAGCGTTAAAGCGAGCGGTACAGGCTGCAGTGTTAGTAAGCGCTGTCGGCACTAAAAAAGGCCCCTTTGGGGGCCTTTTGCTCAATGGCCTGTTGTGGGTATTAACAAGCTAAAGTCTGGCGCTAGAGACATCGCTCAGATGCACGCCATTACGTCCCTACCAATCAAGCTGGTTGCGGCTCGAACTCAGCGCGGGAGCTGTACAGCAACTCCAGATTGTCGTGTTGCCAGGGGTGGAAGCCGGCCTTGAAGAAGTCCAGGTAAGTGCTGATCAAGGGGCGGAACACACCTTCCTTGCCCCACATCCACTGAAGGCCATCGCGCCAGACGCGCCAGTTCCACAGCAGACCGTCGCGTTTGAGCATATGCGCCAGGCCGCGGCTGGTATCCAGCACAAAGAAGAACGTGCCCATCAGCATGGCGCGACGCAGCAGTTTGCGATCGCCACAGACCTGATTGAACACATCGAAGGCCACGGCCTTGTGCTCGGTTTCTTCCAGGGCATGCCAGCGCCACAAACGGATCAGTTCAGGGTGTGCGCCTTGCAGATGCTTGGGGTCGCGCAGCAGGCCGTCAGCCATGATCGCGGTGATGTGTTCCAGTGCCGCGGTCGCCGCCAGTTGGCGTTTGGGCGAGAACTTCTTTTGGGTGTAGCGGATACGGGCCTGGGCGCGGCGTTCGATGCGGCTGATGTCGTAACCGAGTTCACGCAGGCGGTTGCTGTATTCCAGGTGCTCACGGCTATGGTGGCCTTCCTGGCCGATGAAACCGCGAATCTGCTCTTTTAGCGCCGGGTCGCCGATCTGGTCGCGGAACTGCCGCACCGAGTCGATAAAGAAGCGCTCGCCATCGGGGAACAACACCGACATGGCATCGAACAGATGGGACTTGAAGGCATCGCCGCTGTGCCAATGCCGTGGCAGTGGACTGGGCAGATCGAAGTCCAGGTGGCGCGGGCGGATTTGCAGTCCTTCTGGGGTGGTGCTTACCATGCTGACTCCCTGAGTCGTTGCTTAACCATGGTCTCACTATGGGTGCGGGGCTCGGGCCAGCAAAGGTTAACAGCAGCCAATGTTAAGGTCATTTGTGGCCATGGCTGTTGCACAGTCAGGAGGGTAAAAAAACAACAGGCCCCGGTTGGGGCCTAAGGTGTTCGCGGGTCGCTCAAGCAGCTTTCGGCCGGGGCTCGAACTCCAGGCGGTACTGCTCGACCAGATGCAGGTTGTCGTGTTGCCAGGGGTGGAATTTGCCGCTGTAGAAATCCAGGTAAACGCCGACCAGTTGACGATAGATGCCATCCTTGCCCCACAGCCAGGTCAGACCATCACGCCAGACCCGCCAATTCCACAACAGACCATCGCGCATGAGCATGTGCACCAAGCCCTTGAAGGTGTCGATGGTGAAGAACAGCGTACTTTGCAGCATCGCCCGTCGCCGTAGCCACTTGCTGCCACACACGGCTTGATACACGTCGAACGCAACCGCTTTGTGCTCGGTTTCTTCCAGTGCATGCCAACGCCACAGCTTGGCCATGGTGGGGTCGGCGCCTTCCAGCCAGCGCGGATTTTTCAGCACGGCGTCGGCCATGATCGCGGTCAGATGCTCGACCGAGCAGGTGGCGGCCAGTTGCAGCTTGGCCGGCAGATGTTTTTTCACGAAGCCCAACCGGCGTTTCAAGCCGCGCTCCAGGTAGTCCACGTCATAACCCAGTTCACGCAGGCGCTGGCTGTACTCCTCATGCTCGCGGCTGTGATGGCCTTCCTGGCCGATGAAGCCGCGAATCTGCTCTTGCAGCACTGAGTCGTCGATCTGCTGACGGAACAACCTCACCGAGTCGATAAAGAAGCGCTCGCCATCAGGAAACAACACCGACATGGCGTTGAAGGTATGGGTTTTGAAGGCATCGCCGCTGTGCCAGTGGCGTGGCAGCGGGTTTGGCAAGTCGAAGTCCAGTTGGCGTGGGCGGATTTCCAAACCTTTTGGGGTGGTGCTCAGCATACGGACTCCCAGAATATGATTAGGACTATCGTGCGACTATGAGCTTGCCGGCCTTTGTCGGACAAGGTTATCTTCAGCCAATGTTCGAGTCATATCTGGCCATATTCTTCAGCCGGAACCGATAAAAATAATAATGATGAAGCCGCCGCCACGATGAAACAGCCACTGAATTTCACTGCCGAACTGGTTCCGATTGCTTATGCCGTTGCGCTGCTCAATCTGGCCGAGCAACTTGGCCTGCCTCAGGCCGAGCTGCTGGCTGCTGCACGGGTCAGGCCACAGGCGCTGGATAATCCGAATGGACGTCTGTCATTCATCGATTTCAACCTGCTGGCCAGCGCCGCACTGCTGCAGTGCAACGAGCCGGCGTTGGGGCTGGTGCTGGGGCAGCGGCTGAATGTCTCGACCCACGGCATTCTCGGCTATGCGGTGCTTTCCAGTGCCAATCTGGGTAAAGCCATCCAGTTCGCCCTCAAGTACTACCGGGTACTCGGCCTGGCGTTCGAGTTGGAGATGGCCGAGGAGGGTGCGCGCGTCGAATTGCGCGCCAGCGAGGCTATGCCGTTGGGGGCGCTCGGCCGTTTTGCGGCCGAAGGTTTGTTGAGCAGCCTGCACACTATTGCGCAGTTTCTGGTCGGCGAGAAAATGCACGGGGTCGAAGTGGGTTTTGCCTACCCCGCACCGGCTTATGCGGATCGCTATCAGGCAGTTTTTGGCGCTGCGGTGTTGTTCGAACAACCCTACCACCGCATGAGCATGCCGAAGGCCTACCTGGAGCGGCCGATGGCCCTGGCCAACCCGGCTACGGTGCAGATGTGCGAGCAGCAATGCGAGGCGCTGCTGGCCACCCTGGACGTTCAGGATGGCTTGCTGACGCGGGTACGCCGACTGTTGCTGGCACGGCCGGGTGATTTTCCTGACCTGAGCAGCGCCGCAGAAGCCCTGCACACGAGCGGTCGCAGCTTGCGGCGGCATCTGTCATCGATGGGTACCAGCTACCAACAGGTGCTGGATGAGGTGCGCAAACGTCTGGCCCTGCAATACCTGACCACCACCCATTTACCGCTGTACGAGATTGCCTATCTGCTGGGTTTCAGCGACTCCTCGAACTTTCGCCGAGCGTTCAAGAAGTGGACGGGAAAGTTACCGAGCGATTACCGTACCGACCCCTGATTCAATTCCGTGGCAAGCGGGTGCCTGGCCGGTGGCGCTTGTCGCATTAAGTGACAGCCCGGCGCACAGCTCGTGTGCGACCGCGTGTTCTGTGAGTGAGGCGATTTTTTGGAGATGCAGTTTTGAACCAACCCACACTGATTCGCGAAACCTTCCCTGTCGGGCCTTTGCAGTGCAACTGCACGATCATCGGTGATCCGATCAGCAAGAAGGCCATAGTGGTCGATCCGGGTGGTAATCCTGACTTGATCATGGCGCGCCTCGAAGCGCATGGCTTGCAGGTGGTGAGCATCATCCATACTCATGCGCATCTGGATCATTTCCTGGCTTCCGGGCAGATGAAGGAAAAGACCGGCGCGACCCTGCATCTGCATCAAGAAGACCAGTTTCTCTGGGATAACCTGGAAATGCAGTGCCAAATGTTTGGTGTGCCTTACACCCCGGTGCCGGCGCCGGATCAGTGGCTGAAAGACGACGAGGAACTGGCCTGTGGCTGCGGGGTGGCGTTACACACGCCCGGTCATACCCCTGGCTCGATGAGCTTCTGGTTCCCCCAGGCCAAGCTGCTGATTGTCGGTGACACGTTGTTTCGCCGCGGGATCGGCCGCACGGACTTGTGGGGCGGTGATTACCCGACGATCGAACGCTCGATCAAGCAGCGTCTGTACAGTCTGGATGAGGATGCGACGGTGGTAACTGGGCACGGCCCGGATACGCGGCTTGGTGATGAAATGCGTGAAAATCCCTACGTCCGTGCCTGATTGTTCGTGCACGGAATTTCTGGCTGCGGCCATGCTCTAATCGTTCACGGCCCACAGGGGTCGAAAAAATCTCCAGGAGTAGAGTTCATGTTTATTTCGCGTCGTCTGATCATCGCCGCTACCGCTGTGGCTCTGTTGGCCGGCTGTGCATCGCAAAACCCCTACGACAACCAGCCACCCAGCTCGAACAAGACCGCCAAATACGGCGGCCTCGGTGCACTGGCTGGTGCCGCAGCGGGGGCGCTGATCAATCACGACAACCGCGGCAAGGGCGCGCTGATCGGTGCTGCCGTCGGGGCCGCCGCCGGTGGTGGTTATGGTTATTACGCGGATAAGCAGGAAGCCGAACTGCGCCGCAGCATGGAAGGCACCGGTGTCGAAGTGCAACGCCAGGGTGACCAGATCAAGCTGATCATGCCCGGCAATATCACCTTCGCCACTGACTCATCCGATATCGCCAGTAACTTCTATTCGCCGCTAAACAACTTGGCGACCTCATTCAAGCAGTTCAACCAGAACAGCATCGAGATCGTCGGTTATACCGACAGCACCGGCAGCCGGCAGCACAATATGGATCTCTCGCAACGCCGGGCGCAGAGCGTATCCAACTATCTGACTTCGCAAGGGGTTGATGGCTTACGTCTGTCTACCCGCGGCGCAGGCCCGGATCAGCCGATTGCCAGCAACGGCAATGCCGAAGGCCGTGCCCAGAACCGTCGGGTCGAGGTCAATTTGCGCCCGCTACCGGAGCAGCAACAGTCCCAACCGCAGTACTGATAAGCGCTGCCGTTGTGCCCAAAGCCTCCTTTTAAGGAGGCTTTGTCGTTTCAGGCGCCCAGTTGCCGTTGGTCATCTATTTGATGGCACAAGGCCCGTGTAGCAATTCCTGTCTAGACTTCCCGCAAATGGTTCGCCAGAACCGTTGCTAGCCACGGCGTCTCTACCCTGGGGTGATGCGCGCCGGAGAAGGATTAGGAGCACACATGGACGATGAATCCGTTGTTCACCTGCGTGCACCCTGGTTGCCTTTGCTGGTCACACTGAGTTTGATGACGATCTTGGGTGCGCTCGTGGGGTGGCAGTGGCAAACGCTGGAAACCAGTAACCAAAACGAACACGAGCAGCGCTTCAGTCTGGCCGTGGATGACATCGAACAAAGCATCAACGAACGCATGCGCGCCTACGAGATGGTGCTACGCGGCTTGTCCGGGCTGATGGTGGGTCGTGACGATGTCTCCGTCGATGATTGGCAGCGGGCGGCCGACCAGTTGCAGTTGCAGGATCGTTACCGCGGTATCCAGGCCGTCAGTTGGTCGCGTTACCTTTTGGCCGGGCAACTGGAGGGGTTCCAGGCCCAGGAACAGGGCGCAGGGCGCAAGGATTTCCGCATCCTTCCCCCCGGTGAGCGTGATCAATATCTGGTCGTCGACTACATCAGCCCCCTGGATTGGCGTAATCGCCGGGCATTGGGTTTTGACATGATCACCGAACCGATCCGCGCTCAGGCCATCGTGCAGGCTCGCAACACCGGCGAGGCGGTACTTACCGCACCGCTGCGGCTTAGACAGGAAACCGAGAAGGATGTCCAGGCCGGGGCGATACTGTACCTGCCGGTGTATCGTGCAGGTGCACCAGTGGCCACCGTGGAAGAACGCACGGCGGCGATGCTGGGTACGGTAGCCGGCACTTTTCGGCTGCATGATCTGTTGCAGGGCGTCCTCGGTTCACGGGGGGAGCTGCTTCAGGTCGAGCTGGTCGACACTGCCGATAACGGCGGTTCGCTGCTCAACGGCGGATTTTCGGCCGCATCGCGGTTCCAGTTGACGCGCACTCTGTCGATTTACGGCCGCAAATGGCAACTGACTGTCAGTAGCACGCCGGCTTATGAACAGATGTTGGGTAACGGCAGGTCGACCTTCAGTCTGTGGGTGGGGCTGTTGGCAGCTGCGCTGCTGGGGTTGCTGGTCGGTGGCTACTTGTATCTGCGTGAGCGCGCGCTGGCCAATAGTCAGTTGCTGAGTGAGCGCTTGCGCGAGCGTGAGGAGCGCTTTCGTCTGGTGGTCGAAGCCTCGCCCAATGCCATTGTGTTGGTAGACAGCAGCGGCCGGATCGCCATGGTCAACCGCCAGGCCGAGCTGATGTTCGGGTATCCGCGCGCCGAGTTGCTGGGCCAGTCCGTGGAAATGCTGTTGCCTGAATCGCTGCGTGCGGCCCATGTGGGTATGCGCAAGGGCTTTCAACAGGCGCCGGAGCCACGGCAGATGGGCGGCAACCGCGAACTCTTCGGTCAGCACCGCGACGGACATTCGATCCCCCTGGAAGTTGGACTGTCGCCCCTGCGCAGCGGCGAGGATGTGCTGGTACAGGCGGTGATCATCGACATCAGCGAACGCAAGGCGGCCGAAAAAAGGTTGCGCGAACAGGCCGAACAATTGGCCCTGGCCAACCGCTACAAGTCGGAGTTCCTGGCCAACATGTCGCACGAGTTGCGCACGCCGTTGAACAGCATCCTGATCCTCAGCGAACAGCTGAAACAGAACGTTGTCGGCAACCTGA
>JBOICE010000470.1:0-4252 GCA_050739815.1 Pseudomonas sp.
TGCTGATCGTCGGGCTGGCCCACGCTCTCTGAACGCCGGGTAAGCCGCAGCGCGGGCGCTTGCGCTACAATGCGCGCCGATTTCGACTTGCCTGAGAGCCCGACCATGCCCGCCTGCCAGACTCCTATCATCGTCGCCCTGGATTTCCCCACCCGCGAAGCCGCGTTGCAGCTGGCAGATCAGCTCGACCCGCGGCTGTGCCGGGTCAAGGTCGGCAAGGAGCTGTTCACCAGTTGTGCGTCGGAGATCGTCACGACCCTGCGCGACAAGGGCTACGAGGTATTCCTCGACCTGAAATTCCACGACATCCCGAACACCACGGCGATGGCGGTGAAAGCGGCGGCGGAAATGGGTGTCTGGATGGTCAACGTGCACTGCTCGGGTGGCTTGCGCATGATGGCCGCGTGCCGCGAAACCCTCGATAAGCTCAATGGGCCGAAACCGCTGCTGATCGGCGTCACCGTGCTGACCAGCATGGAGCGCGAGGATCTCGCTGGCATCGGCCTGGATGTCGAACCGCAGGAGCAGGTGCTGCGCCTGGCGGGTCTGGCGGCAAAAGCCGGGATGGACGGCTTGGTCTGTTCGGCCCAGGAAGCCCAGGCGCTGAAAGCCGCGTATCCGGGGTTGCAATTGGTCACACCGGGAATTCGCCCTGCAGGCAGTGCGCAGGACGATCAGCGGCGCATCCTGACGCCCCGTCAGGCGCTGGACGCCGGCTCCGACTACCTGGTGATAGGCCGCCCGATCAGCCAGGCCGCCAACCCGGCGCAGGCCTTGGCGGCAGTGGTCGCGGAACTGGCGTAAACCTGGCGCTCGAGGTTGCCGCGCTGCCGGTTGCATCGCTCCCGCGCCTGCGGGAGTTCAGGTGCTACGGCGCAATTCGATTGTTCACCGAGCTGACACTGCGCTTGAGAGGGCGTCTGTCATCATTCATACATAAAGATTTAATTCCTCCGTCACGGAACTCGGGCAGTTTTGCAAGCCAGTGTTTTCTTGAGCAGGAGTTGCCATGTTTTTCATCAAACCGCGTTTTACCAAACCCGTATCCATCGCTTTGCTCGCCGCCGCCATGGCTGCGTGCAGTACGAATACGCCAACCCCAGTAGCTACGAGCAAACCTGCGAGTAGCAAGGCAGCGGATGTGGCGCTGAACAATACCGACTGGTATCAGGTTCGTACGGAAAGCGAGTTGTACCTGTTTGATGATTACGCGGTGTTCAGCGAGTTCCTGCAAACCGGTAAAGCGCCTTACACCAAGAAGCTGGAGCAGAAAGATAACTTCGGCCGTACCGTGGTTTTGGTTTTGGCCGCCGCAGATCAAAGCAAAGACTTGAATGCCATTGCCGCCAATCGCCTGTGGAATATCAGTTTGGCTCCGGCTTACCCCTTCTATGGCGAGATCCGCAAAGACGGGATGATTTACGTGTTCAGCCGCTACGGCGACATGATCGATATGACCAAGATTGGCGAGCCAACCTTTAGTTACGTGGAAATCGGCGGCGGCCCTAAAGGCGAGCGCGTCGTATACGTCTTGGCCAAAGAAGAGAAAAAACCCGAAGCGGCAATCAAGTCGTTTCACGCCAAATATAAGTAATCGGGTCTGGTAAGAATGAAAAAGGGCAGCCTCAAGGCTGCCCTTTTGTTTATCGCGCTGGTTTAGCTGACTTTCAGCACCAGTTTGCCGAAGTTCTCCCCGCTGAACAGTTTCAACAGGGTTTCCGGGAAGGTTTGCAGACCTTCGACTATGTCTTCTTTGCTCTTCAGTTTACCGCTGGCCATCCAGCCACCCATTTCTTGCGCGGCGTCGGCGAATTGCGCGGCATAGTCCATCACCACGAAGCCTTCCATCCGTGCGCGGTTGACCAGCAGCGAGAGGTAGTTGGCCGGGCCTTTCACCGCTTCCTTGTTGTTGTACTGGCTGATGGCGCCGCAGATGACGATGCGGGCCTTGGGGGCGATGCGGGTCAGCACGGCGTCAAGGATGTCGCCGCCGACGTTATCGAAATACACATCGACGCCTTGCGGGCACTCGCGCTTGAGGCCGGCATGGAGGTCCTCGTGCTTGTAGTCGATGACGCCGTCGAAGCCGAGCTCGTCGATCAACAGTTTGCATTTCTTCGCGCCACCGGCGATGCCGATCACACGGCAGCCTTTGATCTTGGCGATCTGCCCGACCACGCTGCCGACTGCGCCCGCGGCGCCGGAAATCACCACGGTGTCACCGGCTTTGGGTTGGCCGACGTCGAGCAGGGCGAAGTAGGCGGTCATGCCGGTCATGCCCAGGGCCGAGAGGTAGAGCGGCAGCGGGGCGCGGCTGGGGTCGACGGGATAGAAGCCTTTCGGCTCGCCGAGGAAGTAGTCCTGCACGCCCAGGGCGCCATTGACATAGGTGCCGACGGGGAAGGTCGGATGCTGTGAGGCAATGACTTTGCCGACACCCAGAGCGCGCATGACTTCGCCGATGCCGACCGGCGGAATATACGACTTGGCATCGTTCATCCAGCCGCGCATGGCGGGGTCGAGGGACAGGTATTCATTCTTGACCAGGATTTGCCCTGGGCCGGGCTCGCCCACTGGGTTTTCCACATAACTGAAGGTGTCGCGGCTCGGTAGGCCGACTGGGCGCTGAGCAAGGAGGAACTGGCGGTTGAGTTGGACAGGCATGGCAGGCACTCAATGGCGGGAAAGCTTCGGTGATAAACCTCTGTGGCTCTTCGAGCAAGGCCTGGTGGATTGCGGAATGGGGCTTTATCCATCTGGGTGATGGGGCAACCGGGGGCTTTATCACTTTTCTGGATGAGCCTATAGCGCGGCTTGTAATAGTGCTGCCAGGTCATTCTTCGGCGTGGCTAGACTGAGCGCCAATCTACCCCCACAGCTTCAGAGGACTGATAGATGAGCATGACCTTCTCCGGCCAGGTTGCCCTGGTAACTGGCGGCGCCGCTGGCATCGGCCGGGCTACTGCACGAGCTTTCGCTGCCGAAGGCCTCAAGGTAGTGATTTCCGATGTCGATGTTGCCGGCGGTGAAGGTACGGCGGCATTGATCCGCGAAGCCGGTGGAGATGCGACGTTTATCCGCTGTGACGTGACCAAGGATGCCGAGGTCAAGGCGCTGATGGATGGCGTGATCGCGGCCTACGGTCGCCTGGACTATGCCTTCAACAACGCTGGTATCGAGATCGAGAAGGGCAGGCTTGCCGAAGGCGGCGAGGCTGAATTCGACGCGATCATGGGCGTCAACGTCAAAGGCGTGTGGCTGTGCATGAAGTACCAATTGCCGCTGCTGTTGGCCCAGGGTGGCGGTGCCATCGTCAATACCGCTTCGGTTGCAGGCCTTGGCGCCGCACCGAAGATGAGCATCTACAGTGCCTCCAAGCACGCGGTGATCGGCCTGACCAAGTCCGCCGCCGTCGAGTACGCGAAGAAGAAAATCCGCGTCAACGCGGTGTGCCCGGCGGTGATCGACACCGACATGTTCCGTCGCGCCTATGAGGCCGATCCGAAGAAGGCTGAGTTCGCGGCGGCGATGCATCCGGTTGGGCGCATCGGCAAGGTCGAGGAAATCGCTACGGCGGTGCTGTACCTGTGCTGCGATGGTGCGGCCTTCACCACTGGCCAGGCGTTGGCGGTGGATGGCGGGGCAACGGCGATCTGATCTTGACAAGGCCATGGGCTGACGCCGGCCTGAGCGTTCCTCGATAAGCCGGATCTGCGAACAAAAAAACGGTGCGCCACAAGCGCACCGTTTTTTATGGCGATGTCCAAATTACCTGCTGCAAGCGCTACTGTAGGTTGGGTTGAGCCGCGCAGCAGCGAAGTCCAACCTACGGGTCGTGCCGCCGACGACGAGCTTCGGCCCGACAAAATCGATCAAACCGTTTTAACGGCTGGCCGGTTCTGTTGTCGATTCTGCGCGTTGCCAAACGACCGGTGAGCGGGCGAAAGATCGCCGTTCGGAACTCCGCTGGCATTGCCCTGTACCTACTCTAGGAGCCCGCTTACCGACGAATTTATCGGCCCTGCGAGTACGTCCGCTGCTATCGTTAGGCGCTCGCGACGGAGCGCCAGGGGGGAACATGCAAGCATCCGCAGAGCTACGCACACTGCTGGACGGCCTCTATCGGGATGAGTCGCGCCGAGTGCTGGCTACGCTGATCCGTCTGTTGGGCGACTTCGACCTCGCCGAAGAGGCGTTGCACGAGGCTTTTCGCGCGGCGATGGAGCAGTGGCCGGACGCCGGCGTGCCGGCC
>JBOICE010000471.1:0-5484 GCA_050739815.1 Pseudomonas sp.
CCTCGTTTTCAGTGCAATAAGTGACGGTACGCAAAGCCAGTAACGACGCGGGTGTGACTTCGTAAGATATTGATTATGAGGACATTGATGTCCTACTTCAGATGGCGTATCGTGTGCCTCCACTAATGGAGGCGCACGATGCAAAGCTGGCACACAACATATCTGGGCATGCGAGAGCTGCCTCGAGAGATCAGTACTTTCGAAATGCAGGCGTTTTTCACCTTCGAATGTGCTGAACGTGAGGTTATTGATGCGCGGCGTAGCAATCCACTCAAGCTAGGCTTGGCGCTGCATATCGGTTTTCTACGCATGAGCGGACGACTGCTGAGTACTTTTCGAGTGGTTCCGCCGACATTATGGTGCCATCTTGGCAATGAGCTTGGCATCGATGCCCCTGAAATTGCATCGCTACGGGCCATGTATAGGCGCGACCGCACGCTTTTCGATCATCAACAAGTCGCCTGCACGACCCTCGGATTCCGGCGGATGAGTAAGCATCAGCGCCGGACCTTAGTACGAGAACTACGTAACGAAGTGTCCAGATGCGCCGATCCTGAGCAGTTGCTTGTTCGTGCCAGGCAATGGTTGTACGAGCATCGGTTATTGATCGTGCACGACCGGGCTATCCGTACTTTGATCGCGGCTGCGCTCACGCAATTCGAAGCCGAGATGGGTGCTGCGATTCGCGCGGCGGTTCAGCAGGCGACACGTGAGCGTTGGTACGCGCTTGTCGCCGAACTTCGTCCTGATGGTCAAACCCAGCAGAGCTGGCTATGGGCAGCTCCGGCCAAACATTCAACACGCCAGATCAGCGAGGTGCTCGAGCGCATCGATTTGCTTTACGGTCTGGAGATTCCCAATCATCTGAGAGACATCCCCGATCTCATCTTGCGTCGTTATGCACGCCGACTGGCTTCCCGATCGCCGTCGGCGGGCGCCAAGATCAAGGAGTCGGCACGCACATTGGAGGTTGCCTGCTTCTTACGTTACTGCCTGCTCTCCGCCACAGACCAGCTAATCTTGATGGTGCTGCGCCGGATTAACGATCTCTGGCGCCAGGCTGCTGCAGGCGTCCCCGGCACCGTCAATTGGGCTGATCTTTACCAGACGTTGCTTACCGAACTGGCGGGTCTGAGTGCTGAAGGGGCTGTGCCGGACGCCGAACTGCGCGCACGGCTTGAAGCCCTGGTTAGCGCTAGCCGACAGCGGAAGCCACCCAGTCGTGCATCCCTCGTGCGTGAGCGTTTGATCGAAGCCATTCGTCCCGTACGATCGCTGTTAACGGCGATTGTCAAGCTACCATGGCAAGCCACAGGGAATCATCCGGCCATTGTCGCTCTGATGACACTGCGTGACCTATATGGTCGAAGAGTCAGGAAGCTGCCCGATGATGTTGCTGCACCCAGTCTCGGTGCGGTTTGGCGCAACACAATTTCCGGCTATGACCGGGATCGAGCATTTCGGGCATTGGAGGTGGCCACGCTATTTGCCCTGCGCCGTGCAGTACGCAACGGTTCGGTGTGGATCGAACACAGCCTGAGCTTTCGTGACCGCGAGCGTCTGTTTTTGCCCACGGAGCAATGGAAGGCTGAGGGAATGCGTCATTATGCACGTTTGTCTTTGCCAACTAAATCTGCCGCATTCCTTGAGCCGCTGCTGACGCGTGTACGCACTGGCGTGGATGCAGTAGCCGAGGCTGCTCGCAGCGGTGTATTGCGCATTGATGACGATTTGCACCTGCCGGTGTTGCCAGCAGACGGTGAAGACCCTGAAGTCACCAAGCTGCGTGCTACGCTGAATCACCGCATCGAGGAGGTGCAATTACCTGAAGTGATTCTGGCCGTGGATGCACAGGTACGCTTTAGCTGGATCATGCTCGGACGTGAACCCCGCTCATCTGATGAACTGCTGATGGTCTATGCCGGAATTCTGGCCCACGGCACGAGCCTCACGGCCGCCGAATGCGCACGCATGATCCCACAGCTGTCGGCCACCAGTATCCGTCAAGCAATGCGCTGGGCCGGGGACGAGCGCCGTCTGGGTCAAGCCTGTCAGGCGGTGCTGGAGTTCATGCAACGTCACCCCATCGCCATCACTTGGGGACGTTCAGACTTGGCCTCATCAGATATGATGAGCATGGAGACTACCAAACGGGTGTGGCAGGCCCGACTCGACCCAAGACGCAACACACCCTCCATTGGCATCTACTCTCATGTGCGCGACCGCTGGGGCATCTTTCATGCACAACCTTTTGTGCTCAATGAACGCCAAGCTGGTGCGGCCATTGAAGGGGTCGTACGCCAGGAGCGTATTGAAACGAGTCAACTGGCAGTGGACACCCACGGCTACACTGATTTCGCGATGGCATTGGCCCGGTTATTGGGATTCGACCTGTGCCCGAGACTAAAGGAGCTCAAGCAACGCCAGCTGTATGTGCCCCGCGGCATGGCAATTCCGGCCGAAATCGCAGCGGTGTGCGTGGCCAATGTTGACACGGCACTGATCGAGTCACACTGGGACGCTCTGGTACACCTGACTGCGTCGGTAATGAGTGGCCATGCCAGCGCAGTGGCGGCATTGTCGCGTTTCGGCTCGGCCGCCCGAGGAGACCCGATCTACGAGGCCGGGGTGCAACTTGGCCGGTTGCTGCGAACAACGTTTCTAACTGACTATTTCGTCAACACTGCCTTCCGGCAAGAGTTGCGCCGGGTGCTCAACCGCGGCGAGGCGGTCAACGCCCTCAAGCGCGCCATTTACACCGGACGGGTGAGTCCCGCGCAGGCCCAGCGCGTAGACGAAATGCAGGCGGTGGCCGATGCACTGAGCTTGCTGGCTAATATCGTGATGGCCTGGAACACAGCGCAGATGCAGGCAATCCTAGACCGCTGGGCCAATCGCAGGCAGATCGTTCCGCCCAAGTTGATCGGCAAGATCGCGCCCACGCGGCTTGAAGGAATCAATTTGCGCGGGGTGTTTCGTTTCCCCATTGAGCGCTACGCCCACCAGCTTCTGCCGTCACGAAATATAGCGAAAACTGCCGCCGTTAGCTGAAATCGATCACGCATTCACGCCCTAAAACTCGCATTATAGAATGAACAGTAATGCCCGCATTATCAATACCATACTGAGTCTCCTCCGCGTCGTTGCTGGCTTTGCGTACCGTCACTTATTGCACTGAAAATGAGGGGACCCCATTTCCGAGCGGTCAAAAGCCGGAATGCAGGCTGCAAGAAAACGGGGGAAACATTTAGGCCGCCCAACTAAGTTAAATCGAGAGCAAATCAATCACGCAGCAGAGATGGTCAGGGAAGGGAAGGAAACAGTATCCGGCATGGCCGGATTGTTGAAAGTGGCTCGTACTACCTTGCATCGAGCATTAAAGCGGAAAGTCAAAACAGCTTAAACTGGCAGTCAATCTTAGTTTAACCTAAAAACCTCACTTGAGGTTGTGCAGTCTGTCGGGGAATCAGGCAGACTGTGGGATTGGAACGAATATGAGGAGTCACCCAATGGGTGAATCGAAATTGAAGCTGGCGAAGCGCGAAGAAATGCTGTTGTCGTGCGCGGGCGTACAGACGATGGCGGGACGAGTGCAGGTGCGCTGGGAGTCCGGGAGCGCGGCCACGCCGATAGGTCAACTGGCTTACTTCATTGAATTTCTCACGCTCACTGGGCTGTGGTCGGGCTGGCAGGAGAGTTGTCCGCTTTCCTACGCCAGTCCCAATGCGCCGAGCAAAGCCGATGTGCTGGGCACCTGGGCACTCTCGGTACTCTCGGGTCACAAGCGTTATGCCCACGTGACGGCCATGCGCTGCGACGGCGTCAATCCCGGATTGCTCGGCATGAGCAAGGTGATCTCCGAGGACGCTCTGCGCAATGCCTTAAAGCGCATCCCGGAAGCGGCAGGATGCGCTTGGCTGGATGAGCATCTTGCCGTCAGCGTCGCCCCGCTGCTGGATGCCGCCTGGATTCTGGATACCGACACCACCATCAAGCCACTCTACGGCAAGCAGGAAGGGGCGGTTGTTTCTTACAACCCGAAGAAGCCCGGTCGCCCCGCGCATAGCTACCACACTTACCTCATGGCGGGCCTGCGTCAGGTACTGGGTGTCGAAGTGCGTGCCGGCAACGAGCATGCGGCGAAGCACGCCCAGCCGGGGTTGCTGAAGCTCCTCGACGATCTGCCGCCGGGCCGCAAGCCGAAGCTGGTGCGCGGCGACAACGCCTTTGGCAACGACTCGATGATGCGTGCGCTGGAGGGACGTGAGCAACCCTACCTCTTCAAGCTCAAGCTCTCGAAGAATGTCAAACGCCACATCGGCAGTCTCTTTCACCAGGCAGGCTGGACGAACGCGGGCCAGGGCTGGGAGGGCAAAGACGGCCGGCTTGCGCTTACCAGCTGGGAAACGAAGCGCCGGGTTGTCGTGCTGCGTCGCCCGCTCAAGGGCGAGATCATGATCGCTGGAGAGGATGACGGCCAGCAACTACTAAGCTTTGTCGAAGCCGACCGGAAGGCTGGCAAGCAGATCACCGGCTATGAGTATGCGGTGCTGGTGACCAACACGGACTACGAGATTCTCGGTCTGGGCCAGCTTTACCGGGACCGGGCAGATGCCGAGAATGCCTTCGACGAGTTGAAGAACCAATGGGGCTGGGGCGGCTTCACCACGCACGATCTGCACCGCTGCCAGCTTACCGCCCGGACGGTGGCGCTGGTCTACAACTGGTGGAGCCTGTTTGTTCGCTTGGCGAACCCGCAGACGCGGCGCGAAGCGATCACCAGCCGCCCATGGTTGATGTCCTCGGTGGGGCGCCGGACGGAACATGCCGGGCAGACGACCATCACCCTAACCGGGTTGCATGCCGATTTCGACAAGGCCCGACTGTCCTTGCTGCGTGTTTCCGCCTTGCTTCAGGGCTGGGTGGCTCGCGCTGCGGAGCAGTTGCATCCGACGACCGTCTGGAACCTCGTCTGTGACCACCTCAAGCAGGTCATCGCCGGTATCGGGCCGCCTCCAGTACATAGGCCCCTTCAAAATAATGCTCACGGCATTGGGTAACTGCGGTTTTTAGGTTAAACCCTCGCTACGCTCCGCCACGGCATCCGCCACCAGCCGATCTCAACGATCCATTCTCCCCTGCCACGGCAGCCACAGCCTGTTCCACTTCCGGCCGGCCGTCGGTAGCTACGAATCACAGTTCCATTCCGGTCCCGTGTGGCTACAATCTGATCTGTTGCCGGTTTCTCATCAATACCGTAGCCAAGCGCCTCGCCCATGCGATCATCGAGCGCGGCTTGCAGGGTACCGTATCTCAATACAGCGAGGCGGAAAGCGCCTTGCTCCGTATGCGGAAAAAGACGCGACCCATGAAGAGACAGTCCAGTACGAAGCCAAACTACTCCGCGAGTACTTCCTCACAGACAAACTCGGATGAAATACAGAAACTCTGCCCCGAGCATGTGAAGAAAGATCATCTGTGGCT
>JBOICE010000472.1:0-8768 GCA_050739815.1 Pseudomonas sp.
GTCCATGCCGGCCACGGCCCACAGCCCCCGGCCCAGCGTGTGCGCGAGATGGTGGCCCGTGGTGGCCCAGTTCAGCGCCACCGCCAGCAGGGCCAGCGCGGCCAGCCAGGCCAGGTAGAAGGCCCCCATCTCCAGCGCCGCGCGGTCATAGCCTGCGAGCGCTGCATTCATGATTCATGCGCGGTGTTGAGAATCTAATTGACAATGATTCTCATTTGCGTTAATCTGCATGCCTATCCATTATTTAAAAAATACAACATGAATGCGCTTCTGAAGCCTTATGGCACCGTCGATGACATGTTTCCAAGCCTCTCCGCCGACTTTTCGCTTCTTGAGGCCAGGAAACGCAGTTTACAAAGAAGCTTGCAAGCTCTATTCAGAGAAAACTTATTGCTCAAAGAACATTTGATCGTGGAGGGCTCATTCGCCTGGCTACCGCTTTGGTCGCAACAGGCCCTGCTTCGCTTCGAAGGCTTGCAGATTGGACGCATCGGGAACTGTCAGATATCCGGGCCGATTTCCTACTACAGGACTGGCGAGCGTCCGCGGCCTATTCCAACGGCTTCCTCCCTATTGGCCTGCGTGGCGTATTCATTGCCCGGGGCGGCTCCTGATGACTTGCAGCGGCTCAACCATGAGCTTGAAAACAGCATGGAAAACGATGCTCTCTGTCTGAACTACCGGCGCAACTGGGCGCAGCAATTGGTGGCAAAAATCGGCTCGGATCAGCAATGCTTCATCGCGGCCGTGAGAAACTCGACCTTGCCGAATCCTGCGCTCTTGCTGGAGCAATGGGGGACGTTAGGCCATCCGTGGCACCCGACGCACAAGACCAAGCTCGGCTTGAGCGAGCATGAAGTCATCGCGCTTTCTCCGGAGTTCCAGCCGGTGCTTCAGGTGCCGCTTGCGGCCATCAAATCGGCCAAGGCGCATGTCGCCTTTTCCGAAGATGGGGTCGATTACCGGCACTGGTTTGCCAAGACATTCCCGCAGCAATGGTCCAAGTGGGAAGAGTCACTGAATCGGCTTGGAAAAAATCCCGATGCATGGCTGCCGCTTCCCTTGCATCCGTACCAGGCGCAGCGGGTAATTCCACGGAAATTTGCCGAGGAAATTGCCACTGGCGACCTCCTGCTGCTCTCCGACGTCGGCTTTAACGCATCGCCCACCATGTCGTTCCGTACCGTCGTGCCTGATGGTTCGCCCACCCTTCCGCACGCGAAGCTGCCGGTTTCCTTGCGGTTGACGAGCGTACAGCGCACCGTTTCCCCCAAGTCCGCAGTGATGGGACCACGCCTGACGCGGCTGCTCACCCGCATGGTTGCGCATGAACGTGGCTTCGACGACACACTCGATATAGTCGGCGAAGACGTCGGATTGCACTACATCGATCCGGACAACAACGACGACCGGGCACGCCACTTGTCCGTGCTGTTCCGGGCCAATCCGATGAGCAAACGTACTGATGCATTGTTTCCGGTGCCGGTCGGGGCGTTGTTCGCCGACTCGCCGATGGGCGGCCGCCCGATCGCAACGGATCTGATCAGTCTTTCGTTCGGCGATCATGCGAAAGGTGCTGCGGAATTTTTCGAACGTTACGCAGCTACGGTCCTGACTGCGACACTGAGCGCTTATCTGCTGTACGGCATCGCCTTCGAGGCACATCAGCAAAACAGTTTCATCATGGTCAATCAGCAATACGAGCCGGTGCAACTGCTGGTGCGCGACTTCGGCGACTTGCGCGTGCATGGGCCAACATTGCGCCACACCGGCCTGGAGTTGACACCATACCGGCAAGGACATACCGTCTTCGAGTCCGACGAACCAGTGCGCGACAAACTGCTGCATGCGGTGATGCTCTGTCACCTCGCCGAACTCGCGCTGCTGTTGTCGCGCACCTATAACCATCCAGAGGAACACTTCTGGAATATCCTGCGGCGCAAAACCGAGAATGTGTTTGACCGCCTACGTGCGCGCACTGAACCGCAACGCTGGGATGCCGAACGCCGCGCATTATTGGAAACCGACTGGCCGGCGAAGTCGTTTCTGAGAATGCGGTTGACTGACACCTCCGATGACATGCATGGCCACATGACGAACCCGCTGAAAATGGCATCGTGATGGTTGTATCCGCGATCGACAGCCGCACTGCGCTGCGCTGGCTGTTCGTCATTCAACTGCTATCGATGGGCGCGATGGAAATGAGCGCGCCATTCTGGCCGCTGCATCTGCGTACGCTCGGACAATTGTCTTCGCATGCGCTGGCATGGGCAAGCGGTATTGCTTATGCCGGGCCGATGGTCATGGCGATGTGCTTTTCCCCGTGTTGGGGACGTCTGGGCGATCGCACCGGCCACAAACCGATGCTGTTGCGCGCATTGATCGCATTGGCTGTCACCCAACTATGGGTCGCCACTGCGGACGATACCGTGTCCATTCTCGTTGCCCGTCTGGTACAGGGCGCATTGGCCGGTTTCATCGCTGCGGCACAGGCGTACGGCGTTTGTCTGGTAGCGAACGACAGGCGCGGCAGCCTGATGGCGAATCTGCAGGTGGCAACTGCCATCGGATCGGTGGCCGGCCCATTGGCCGGAGGGTTCATCTTTGATGCATTCGGGTTTCGCTCGCTGAACATCGCCGCCGCGGCGCTTTGCTTCGCGTGCGCGATCGCTGCCTGGCTGGTGTTACCGGCCGCATCACCACTTTCCTCTCAAAAGAGTGCCGGCAAAAGCCCGGAAAGGCCCTTCACCTTAGGCGCAGTGTATGGGTTGCTGATCGCGATTGTCCTGGTGCAGACAGGAAAGATGATGCCGCAAACTTTCTTTGGGCTGTTTGCGGAACAAGTGCTCCACGCACCCGCTTGGGTGACCGGTTTGTGCTATGGCGCGACTGCGCTAGGACTCTGTATCGCCGCGCCGTTCTGGGGAAAGCGGTTCCAGGGCCAGCCAGGCGTAACGGTATTGCGCCAAGTGGAATGGATTTGCTGGGCATGCGTTGCCATCGTCGCGGTGCAGGCGATAAACCATGAGCTGATCATTTTCGTATTGGCGCGAGTGCTATGGGGTGTTTGCCTGGCCGCGCTTTTGCCTGTGTTTTATGGGCTGCTGTCGCACGAAACAGATGCGCGAGACCAGGGGCGCGTGCTTGGCGCCGGCAATGGCGCTGCGAAAGCCGGCGCACTGCTGGGAGCCGCCGCCGGCGGCCTGACGCTGGCCTGGATTCCGATTCAGTACGCCTTCTGGCCGGTGGTGACGGTCTATGCGGTTGCCGCCATGGGCCTGCGCGTCATCAGGCGCAAACGAGCTCTGACTGCATTGGCAGAACGCAACGCCGCCGCATAAAACAAGTTTTAGCTATTTGATCAACCAAGGAAAAAAGTGAAACCCAAGCTTCGTAAATTGCCGTTCATCGTCGCAGCCGTGTGTGCTGCTATTGGACAAGGCGCACAGAGTGAGACCACATTACCGGCGGTCGTCATCACGGGAACGGCTGCATCAGCCGCTAAATACGAGGTGACCGAATCATCGACCGCGACAAAAATCGCCGTGCCCTTGCGTGATGTGCCGCAAGCGGTCAACGTGGTGCCGAAGGCGGTCATGCGCGATCAAAATGCGTTGTCGGTACAAGATGCATTGCAGAACGTGCCAGGGCTAAGTTTCAGCGTCGGCGATGGTCAGCGCGACCAAGTGACAATTCGCGGCTTTACCGCGATTAACGATCAGTTCATTGACGGCGTACGTGACGATGCCTTGTATTTCCGCGACCTGTCGAATATCGAACGAATCGAAGTACTAAAAGGGCCGGCTTCGGTGTTGTATGGGCGCGGTTCCGCGGGCGGTCTGATCAACCGGGTGACGAAGAAGCCGGTGGCAGACCCGGTCATGGAGGTCGGCGCGACAATCGGCTCCAAGGGGCAGAAGCGTGGTGAATTCGACGTCGGCACCGCGAGTGCCGATAAGCAGATGCTGTTCCGTCTCACTGGCGCGCTGGAGGACTCGAAGGGCTTTCGCAACCAGTTTTTCCTTGAACGACAGGCCATCGCCCCCTCTGTCACCTTCAAGCTGCGTCCGCAAACGACGCTGACGCTGCAGGCGGATTATTTGAAGGACAAGCGGCTGGCCGATCAGGGGGTGCCGAGTTTTCGGGGGCGTCCGGTCGATGTGCCGATCGAAACGTATTTTGGCGCGGCGAACGGGCGGGATCGCGCATTCGTTCAATCCGAAGTGGCCAGCAGTACCGTCACGCTGGATCATGTATTCAACGACAATCTGAAACTGCATTCGGTATTGCGCGGCTACGATTATTCGCTGGACCGCAATTACACAACGATCGCAAAGGTGACGGAGAGTGCTAACCCGACCGTGACCATTTCGCAGACGCGCCGCCTGCGCGACGAAGATGGTTATTACCTGCAGAATGAGCTATCGCAAAAAGTGCAATGGGGCGGTACGCGGCACCAAATCCTGTACGGTCTGGAATTGGGGCGCCAGCACAAGAGCGAGCTACTGACTTCGCGCAACAATGTCGCGACCTACAGCCTGTTCAATCCGGTTCTGGCCACATTGTCGCCGCTTCCGGCAAACATCGTGCCGAGCGCCGACAACAAGAATCGCGTCAACATTGCAGCGCTGTACTTGCAGGACCTCGTCACGCTTAATCCGCAATGGAAAATATTGGGCGGGCTGCGCTACGACAAGCTCGAACAGAAACGGGACGATCGCACCGCGCGGAACGTCGATCTGCAGCGCACCGACAACACCCTGTCGCCGCGTCTCGGTGCGGTTTACCAGCCGACTGAACAGGTTTCTCTTTACGCGGCATACAGCCGCTCGTTTCAACCGATCGCCGATTCCTTCAGCTTCCGCGCCAACAGCGATCAGTTGAAGCCGACACAAACGGTGAACAAGGAAATCGGCGCCAAGCTCGATATCGGCGCCAAAGCCAGCCTGACCGCCGCCCTGTTCGATATGTCGCAAACCAATATCCAGGTCGCCGATCCTGTGAATCCCAATTTCTCCGTCCCGGTGGGGAAACAGCGGACGCGCGGGCTTGAACTGACTTTCGCCGGCGAGATTGCACCACGCTGGGAAATCATCAGCGGCTATGCCTACATGAACGGCACCATCACCGAATCGACGGAGCGCACTTCCGCGGGCACGCCATTCCAGGGCAATACAGCAGCATTGACGCCGCGGCACGGCCTAAACCTGTGGCTCAAGCGCAAGTTCGACAACGGCTATTACGTCGCCGGAGGCGGACGCGCCGAATCGGCACGCTATGCGTCCCCAGACAACCTCACCGTGCTGCCGGGTTATGGCGTGATCAATCTCGGCGCGGGTTATGAGGAGCAGAAGTTCGACGTCGCCGTGACGCTGAAAAACCTGTTGAACCGCAAGTACTACGTCGCGGCGCATAGCGGCGCGAACGATTACAACCTGCCGGGCGAGCCGCGTTCCGTGCTGGTCAGTGCCCGTTATCGTTTCTGATGACGGAGGCACTTTAGGTCACCTGTCCGCGAAGGCATTTTGCAATGCGCAAAAGCCTTCGTGCAGCTTTTCACCTGCTCAAACAACGTTTCTCCTTCCCATGGTTCGCGGTAAAACTCGTTCACTCTTTCAAAAGATCCACCTGTATATCGGACTCTGCTTCGGCGGTATTTTCATGCTGCTGGGACTGACGGGCTCTGCCATTGCGTGGTTGCATGAGATCGACAGCATGCTCAATCCCGACCTTTTTCACGTGGGGTCGATGTCAGGCGTGGTTGCAGATAACCCTGTACGGGTAACGTCTGCCAAGGTACGGGAGGTGGTTGATCGGCTGGCGGCCGACCCGCAGTACGGGCGGCCGGTGCAGCTGATGCTGCCAGAACATGCCGACGAGGTTTTTGTCGCGTGGTACCGAAAAGAGTCACCAGATAACGCCTCGCTGCTGGCAATTAAAATTTCGCGCCAAGTGATGGTCAACCCTTATACGCTGCAAGTAACGGGTGAACGCGATTGGGGAGAACTCGGCATCTCACGACGTCTGTTAATGCCGACGCTTTTTCATCTGCATCGCTACCTGGCTGCAGGAGAATTTGGCAAGACTGTCATTGGCGTTTCCGGCCTGGTGCTGTTCGTTACAGCCCTTAGCGGCGTCGTGTTGTGGTGGCCGCAGCTGAATCGCAAAGCGTTGCGGCAGGCGCTCAGCATTTCACGCCGCGGCTCGTGGCCGCGTTTCAACTATAGCTTTCATCGAGCTGCCGGATTCATTGCCGCACCGGTATTCGTCGTACTTGGATTTTCAGGCTGGTATTTCAATTTGCCAAAGTGGGTGACTCCCATTGTCAGCAGCGTGGCGACCGTCACCCCGTCGGACAAGCCAACCAACCAGGCGTCCAGTCGCGGCACGCCGATTTCGCCTGGCCAGGCGATGGAGGCCGCTCAAGCGCTCTACCCAAATGCGCGGGTCTCACGCATCGCGTTGCCGAGCAAACCTTCGATGCCTTACGAGATCAGGGTACGGCAACCTGGCGAAATACGCAAAGGTGACGGCGCAACGCGCATCATGGTCGACGCTTATAGCGGCGAAATTCTGCAAGTGAGGGATCCGATGCGTGCCCCTAGCGGCGATACGCTTTTGAATTGGCTGTTTCCACTCCACAGCGGTGAGGCGTTCGGAAGTGCCGGTCGGATTTTTATCAGTTGCTTCGGTGTCGTCCCACTGTTGTTTCTAATGACGGGCTTGGGAATTTATTTGAAACGAAAGAAAAAAACAGATTCTTCGTTGATTTCACCGCAATCTAAATGCTAATAATTCTCATTTCGTGTGATAAAGTTTCCCGACTTAAACCGATGTAACGAAAGCGTTCAAACCATGAAAAAACTGACGACCTTGCTAGCGGGTTTCTCCCTGGTATCCGGATTGAGCCTGGCCGCCGAAACTCCTATCGGCAAGCACCAGATCGTCAACGGGATGGAAATTGGCGCGGTCTACCTGCAGCCGGTCAAGATGGACCCCGATGGCATGATGAAAAAGGTGGAAGAGTCCGACATTCATCTTGAAGCCGACATTCACGCGACAAAAAACAACCCGAACGGTTTCGCCCAAGGCGACTGGATGCCGTACCTGCTGATTAAATTTGAACTCACCAAGGCAGGGAGCAGCTACAAACTCGAAGGTGACCTGATGCCGATGGTGGCCAACGACGGCCCCCATTACGGCGACAACGTCAAGCTGGCTGGCCCCGGCAAATACAAGCTGAAGCTCACCGTGCTGCCGCCATCGGCCAACCCGCACGCCCATTTTGGCCGTCATGTGGACAAGGAAACCGGGGTAGGTCCGTGGTTCAAACCGTTTGATTTGACCTATGACTTCACCTTTGCCGGCACCGGTAAAAAGGGTGGGTACTGAACCTTGCCCGGGTTCGTGGCCCGCATTTATTGCATGGCCCAATCCTGGTACAGAAGGCGAGGGCCGTGATGCTGAAAAAACTACTGCCAATCTTGTTCGCCAGCTTGCTGGCGACTTTCGTTTCCGTTGCGGTTGCGGCAGAAGATTTGCCGACTATTAAGCTGTACTGCAACAACGGCGTGTTTAGCCCGAAGAAACTGCAAGTCCCGGCAGGCAAGAAAATCAAGATCGAGATTTACAACACGGGTACTGAAGCCATCGAGTTCGAGAGTCGGCAATTGCGCAAGGAGAAAGCGCTGAGCCCTGGCTCATCCTCTTTTGTGGTGATTTTCCCGCTGGAGCCGGGTGAGTACAAGTTCTTCGACGATTTTCATATCCAGGTGGGGCAAGGCAGCATCGTCGCCAAATGAACGCCCTGTGTTGCTGATGCATTCATAAAGCCATGCAAAATTTTGGTCAGATATTGTTTGTCATGTGGCGGGAAACCGTCGAGGCCATGCTGGTCGTTGGCATTTTGCACGCATGGCTGTCGCACAACCCTTTAGGCAAACGTGGACTGGCCTACCTCTGGTTTGGTGTGGCGGCTGGCTTGGCGGGCGCATTTCTGATGGGGCTGGGCATAGAGGCTACAAACTCAGTGCTGTCGGATGAAGGCCAGGAGTATTTTCAGGCAGCCATGCTGCTGGTCGCCGCCGGGTTGATCGTGCAAATGGTGTTCTGGATGCGACGACACGGCCGGAGCTTGAAAAAGGATATGGAAAAATCGTTGAGCGACAGTGCGCAGCAGCAACGCTGGTGGGGTGTGTTTTCCCTGGCGGCCATCGCCGTTGCGCGTGAAGGCAGTGAAACGGTGGTCTTTCTGTCCAGCCTGGCTATGGGCGGCAACGGCTTTGCTTCCGGACAGTTCTGGCTGGCGCTGGGACTGGGTGTGATACTTGCCGGCGGAACTTTCCATTTGCTGCAACTGGGCGGCAAGCTGATTTCGTGGCGCGCGTTTTTCGGGACGACCGAAATCCTGCTGCTACTGCTGGGATGCGCATTGCTGGTCAGCGGTGTCGAAAAGCTGATCGATGTGCAAGCGCTGCCTACAGTCGTGGCGCAGGTTTGGGACAGTTCCGCCGTACTGGATGACGGCACGATTTTCGGCGGAATCGTGTCCGCTTTTACGGGCTATCGCGCACGTCCTGCACTGACGACTCTACTGGTGTTTTGCGGGTATTGGCTGGCTATACAGTGGTGGCTGCGTCCGGCTAAACCGAACTTTGACCGCCGCCCGAACGTAACTTCCCGTCCCTGCTGAACTTTTTGGTTCGGCAGGGGTTGTTTACTGGGTACAGGCGGGGTTGAGTGCGAGCAGCCTGAAGGCCTTTTCCTGA
>JBOICE010000473.1:0-4145 GCA_050739815.1 Pseudomonas sp.
AACATGCGGATCTGCGCCAGCGGTGTGCGCAGCTCGTGCGATACACTCGAGGCAAAGGATTCGCGGTCTGCCGCCAGCGCTGACTGCTTACGCGCCAGAATAAGCGACGCGCCGATCAGGAAACTGACCAGCGCCATCAGGCCGAACAACCAGGCGTTGCGCCCGACCGCTCCGACTGCGGCCATCGTCTTTACCGCGTCGCCATCGATGTACATGATGACCCGCAGGCCGCCAAAACCCGGATCAAACCGCTGCTCAACATAGTATTCGCTCTTGTGACCCTCTTCCAGCACCTTCGACTCGCCAGCGTACATCTCCAGGGCAAAACGCTGCCTCGTCGCTGTGGGATCACCCCTCGGCATCCTCTCGTTGATGAGCTTCAGCGCAGGTACCGCGTCACGAATAAAGCCGCGATTGGCGAGAAGACCGAGTGCCAGTTGGCGTGTCGGCGTTCCATCCGGGTTATTGACCTGTTCCCGGCGCACCAGGAAAGAAACGACCTGCCCGCCCGGACCTGACTCATCCATCGTCAACGAACGCAGCCAATGTTTGTTGAAGTCCGCGACTGTATTGGACTTCAGGACGTGCACCAGCCGCGCGCGATCGTCCGTGTCCAGGCTGCCCTCGCTCATGATCAGCGAATCACGCTGAAAGTCGTACGCGAAGCGCGCAGTTACCCGGTCCAAGGGATTGCACGAGCACATGACCGTCATCGACTTCGGAAGAACCAGCTCCGGAAAGGTTACGTTCTCCAAGCCGCCCTCAGGCAGTGTAGCCTCGGACAGAACAACATACCGCGTGAAATCGATCATGCCGTTGGAGGTCAACCCGACCAACCGGTCTGCAGCAAACGCCGCGTTGTCGCGCAGCATCGTGGCGACCGCCTGCTTGTGATCTGATGCCGCGCGCTTGCCCAGCCAGGTCAGCACACCGGTGGCAAGAAGCGTGATGACCAGCAACGACACCAGCGACGTGGACTGCACTCGCGCTCGATGACGAGAAGTCGGCGATGAGGGCACGAGGACCAACCCGCAGAAAGGGGGAAGCCGTACTACGAATTCACTTGTCGGAAATCTGCCTGAATGGATGCCACCCCTCGCAGCCCCCGTCAAGAGCCGAAATGTAATAGTTGCAACGGTTCCGGCCCCATTTAACAGCCTCGAATGACCGTTCGAAAATGTACGCTTTTTTCGGGTCGGCTACGGCCCCAGCGGATTTTTGGATTAACAAACATTAAATCGCGGGCACGTCATAGGTCCTACCCCGCCACACAACCCGCGAACCGCGCAGTGCGCTGCGTGCCATCAGGAAGCAGGTGAGCAGAGAGCCGATAGGGAAAAGTACTGCAGCAGTAATTCCTGATCGCATACTGAGGTTGACGTAGAGCCAGCCGGCCAGCGACGCCGCAGAGGCGTAGAGAGCCCAGACGCGGTAGGGCGCCAGCTCTCCGAGGAAGAGGCTGCCCAGCAGGACGGTAGGCGGTACGACCCACAGCAACAGCCCGAGCAACACACTGAACCAGATGATGACCGGCGCAAGGAGAGCGGGGACAGTGCGGCGCATGCCCAGGGCGAGGTTTTTGGACCAGCCCTCGATGATTTCGGGGAGCGACCGATACATGCGCGTTTCGATGTAGTCGGGCGCGTGCAGGAGCAGCAGCCTCTCGCCACTGACTATTACGTGCTGAGCCAGCGCCACGTCCTCGACGACGTCGTGGCGCACGGCCTGGTGGCCATCCATACGCTCGTAGCTGGCGCGCGGCATCAGCAGGAACTGTCCGTTGGCCAGGACCTGGCGCGGGTTGCGCGTGCGGTTGATGTGGCTGACGCTGGCGAAGCGCAGCGAGATACCGAGGAAGACGTGCGGCAGGACCACACGTTCCCAGAAGCTTTCCATGATCTGGCGCGGGAGCAGAGTGAGCAGGCTGACGCCCGACTGGTCCAGAGCACCGACGGCCAGGGCCAACAGGTCCTGGTCGTGGCGTGTATCCGCGTCGGTGAACAGCAGCAGTTCGCCACGGGCCTCCTGGTAGCCGGTCCAGCAGGCCCACGATTTACCAATCCAGCCGGATGGCAGAGGCGCGGTTTCCACCACGCGCAAGGCAGCACTGGTACGTTCGGCGAAAGCGCGCGCAACATCGCCGGTGGCATCGGTGCTGCCATCATCGACAACAATGATTTCCTTGTTCTGGTAGCAGGAGTTCTGCAGCGTCGCCAGGCACGGTCCAATGTTGATGGCTTCGTTGCGCGCGGGCACAATGATGGACACCAGAGGCTGTGCGCCTGCGGCTGGCTGGAAATCGCGCAGGCGCGGGCGCTTGCGCAGCAGGAGCGGAACGAGCAGCGGGAAAGCGATCCACGGCGCCGCCAGCAGGAGTGGGGGCATTCCCTCTTTCAAGGTGAGATGAGTGGTGCGAAGTTAAGCCTAATCCGGCCGTGAGCGTCGGTAAAGCCCGCGAGGTGGTGTGGACTGGACGAAGTGGCGCACTGAATTTCCGATTTTGTCTCGCAAAACATACCTCAACTCCTGCTCACTCGGCGCACTTTCGCGACGCGCCGAAGCACGTGTTGCACAATTCCATGATGACTGGCACAACTACGGCGCATCGGCCTGGTACGAAACCTGGACCGGCCGAGCCCAGGAACTGCGCGGCCGTGTGGCCACGATGCTGGGCGCCGAACTCGATGAGCTGGCGCTGACGCACAGCACGTCGTCGGCATTGTCCAGCATCGCATCGGCCATCGACTACACGAAACGCAACCGCGTGGTGATTGCCGAGCTGGATTTCCCGACCGTCTCCTATCAGTGGCTGGTGCGGCCAGGCGTGGAAGTCGTGCGCGTGCCTTCCGACGATGGCGCCACCGTAGATCTGGCGCGTTTTGCCGCAGCGATTGATGAGCGCACGGCGCTGGTGGCCACGGGCCACGTGTTCTATTCCACGGGCGCTATCCAGGATGTTGCGCGCATCGCGCAACTGGCGCACGCTGCAGGCGCGTTGTGCCTGATCGATGGCTACCAGGCCGTGGGGCAGATCCCGGTGGACGTACACGCGTTGGGAGTGGACGTCTATGCCGGCGGCCCGCTCAAGTGGCTGCTGGGTGGCCCCGGGCTCTGCTACCTGTACGTCAAGTCCGACCTCATTCCCAGGCTTCAGCCCACGCTCACCGGCTGGTTCGCGCATCGCAACCAGTTTGCTTTCGATTCGGCGCATTTCGAGTTTAAGGATGATGCGCGGCGTTTCGAGATGGGCACTCCGGCATTGCACATGGTGCACTGCGCGCTGGGTGGCCAGGAGATCATTGACGAGGTTGGCCTGCCGGCCATCCGCAAGCGCAATGCGCAGCTGACTGAAATGTTGATCGAGCAGGTGCGCGCCGCAGGCTTCCGCCTGCGCTGCGCACCCAGCGCCGAAACACGATCGGCCATTGTCATGATTGCTCATCCGGATCCGGCCGGTGCGGTGGCCCATCTGGCCAGCAACGGCATTATCGTGGACTGGCGCCCGGGCCACGTACGGCTATCACCGCATTTCTACAACACGGAAGAGGAGTTGCAGCGCGTGGTTGATCTGCTGGCTTCGAGGCCTGCGTGAGCCTGGGCCTGGGTGAAGCGCAACGCGCGGTGGATGCGTACGTCAGTCAGTTCAAGGAAGGATACTGGCCCCCGCTCACCAACCTGGCGCGCCTGATCGAAGAAGTCGGCGAACTGGCGCGCGAGCTCAATCACCGCTACGGGCACAAAACCAAGAAGCAGGATGAGCCGGAGCAGGACATCGCTCTCGAGCTGGCCGACATCCTGTTTGTCGTAGTAGTACTGGCCAATCAGCAGAAGATTGATCTGGAAGAAGCGTTCACCCGCGTGCTCGAGAAGTATCAGGTGCGCGATGCGGAACGCTGGACCCGCCACAACTCGTAGAGCAGCCACGCGCTCAGCACCAGCCCGTGATGGATGGTGCCAGCCCGGATGAGCTCCGGCACAGCCTCCGGTGCAACCAGCCGCACCTGGATGTCCTCGCCGTCGTCCTGCTGCAACGGACCCGCGGCCTCACAGTTCTCCGCGACTACCGTGTACAACCGATTGGTTTGAATGGCCGGATTGGCGAATACGCTGCCGATGCTGCTGACCCGCTCAGCGCGGTACCCGGT
>JBOICE010000474.1:0-7401 GCA_050739815.1 Pseudomonas sp.
CCTGCTGCATCGGCACGCTGCGCCAGGTCAGGAAGGGCACGGTCAACGAACCGCCGCCGATACCGAAGATCGCCGAGGCCCAACCCACCACCACACCGGCCGCGCCCAAGCCGAACTTGCCTGGGACACCGCGGCTGGCTTTGGGTTTCAGCTCCAAGGCCATCTGCAGCGCGATGATGATGGCGAACACACCGATGACTTTCTGCAGCAGTGGCCCGTTGATCGCCGTCGCCGTCAGCGCTCCGAAACCGGCACCGAGCAGAATCCCGAGGGTCATCCAGAGGAAGACCGGCCAACGTACCGCCCCTTTGCGCTGATGCTCCAATACCGCATTGATCGAGGTGAAGATGATGGTCGCCAGCGAGGTACCGACCGCCAGGTGGGTGAGGATCAAGGCATCGAAGCCCTGCGCGGTAAAACTGAACACCAGCACCGGTACGATAATCAGCCCGCCACCTACGCCGAACAGCCCGGCGAGTACCCCAGCGCAGGCGCCCAGCAGCAAATAGAGCAGAAATTCCATCGGCACCCCCAAAAACCATGCGGCATGGTAACGGATGCGCCCCCACCCCTCCACCCATGGCGATGGATGCCGCTGCCAACTTCTCGTACAGTGGGAGTTGTCTAAAGGTCTGTCGAGCTGAACTATTCTGCTGCCCAAGCCCGACAGACACCAAGGAGCCTCTATGTGTTTGATCGTATTCGCCTGGCGTCCCGAACATGCGCTACCCCTGGTGGTTGCGGCGAACCGAGATGAATTCTATGCCCGCCCAAGCCTGCCGCTCAGCGTCTGGAAGGATGCGCCTGGGGTGATCGCCGGGCGCGATCTGGAGGCCGGTGGCACGTGGCTGGGCGTCGGCCCGCAAGGCCGCTTCGCCGCGCTGACGAATATCCGTAATCCGCGCCAACCACCGGCCGGCCGCTCTCGAGGTGAGTTGGTCGCCGAGTTTCTTCGCAGCCAGCAAACACCTGAAACCTATTTAGCCGAGCTTGCCCAACGGGCGAGCGACTATCCAGGGTTCAATCTACTGGTCGGTAGCACCGACGAATTTTGGCACTTCAACTCCTGGGAAGGCCTGCCACAGCGCCTGTCTTCAGGCATTTACGGATTATCCAATGCGGGCCTGGATACCCCCTGGCCGAAGTTGCAGCGGGCCAAGCTGGCGCTCGCCGAACGCCTTGACGCTCCACGAGCGCCGGCGCTGCTGGAGTTACTGGCCGACCCGCAACAGGCGCCGGAAGCCGCACTACCGGAAACCGGTATCGGCTTGGCCACCGAACGACTGCTGTCGAGCATTTTCATCGCCAGCTCCAGCTACGGCACGCGCGCCAGCAGCGCACTGATCGTCCGGGCCGATGGCCGGCGGCAGTTGATCGAGCGTAGTTATGGGCCTTATGGCGCACATCTGGGTGAAGTCAGCCTGGAGTGTTAGAGCCGCGGCTAACTAAACCGTCCAGGGCATACAGCGGCGCGGCAATCGTCGGGTCGTCGGCATCGGCCACCAGCAGCAAACGCCCGTCCGCCTGGAAAGCCAGCCCTTCGATCTTCACCGGTGGCTCTAATCGAGCCAGCCGAACGATGTTGAAGTCCTGATCGAAACGTCCGAGCACGCTGCCAACGCATGCGCCGTCCAGGTAGCTCGACCTGGTAGCTTCGGCAGCAGCGCTGAAGCACAGGCGCCCGGCGGGATCGACGCAGAGGTCGGTCAGGCTCAGTGCTACGCCGTCCAGCTCCACCAACTGCAACGGCAGGATACGCAGCAGAGCCGCAGCGCTTAACTGCCCGTTACCCAGATCGTCCAGGGCTTGTTGCAGATCGAGAAACACCAGGGCGTTCTCCCCGCCAGCCCCATTGCCACGCTGCGCCAACAGCAACTGCCCGCCGTACACCACCGCACCTTCCAGATTCGGCTCTTGGAAATGCTCAGCGAGCTTCAGGTACAGCGGGCTGAGATCGATGACTCGCACGACGCCTGCCTGGATCAAGCAACCGCGCCGCCGCCGCGGGGTCGAGCCGGAGCCGAGCGCCAGCAAGGCGCCTTCAGGCAATAGCAGCAAGGCCTCGAAATCCGCTTTGAGTTTTTTGCGCAGCTTCGGGTCTTCGGGCAGCTCGCCGGGAAGTAGCGCCAGTTCGGCGAGTAAATCACCCGTCAGGCTGTAGCGCTGCAGACTCAGTGTATCGTCGGCCACCAACCACAGGCTCTGCCCCTCGCAGACCAGCGCGCTGGCGGCCGAGAGGCGCAGATTGGCTAACCGGCGCAGAATCAATGGCCGAGCCGAAACCTCCAGCACTACCGAGGGCTTCAACACCAGGGCAGCGCTCAGGCCTGAATCGCCGCCGCGGGATTGAGCACGCGGCTGAGACCCAGGTTGCGCAAGGCCAGATGCAGGCTGCTGTGAATGACCTGCGGATTGTCGATGGTCATCAACTGTCCCAGCAGCTCCTTGGCTTTACTCAGGCTGATCTGCCGCAACAACCACTTCACCTTCGGCAGGTTGGTGGCGTTCATCGACAGGCCGTCAAACCCCATGGCCATCAGCAGCACCGCAGCCGAGGGGTCGCCGGCCATCTCGCCGCAGATGCTCACCGGCTTACCCTCGGCGTGGGCACCGTCGACCACCAGTTTCAGCGCCTGCAGCACAGCCGGGTGCAGGAAGTCGTAGAGGTCGGCGACCCGCGGGTTATTGCGGTCCACCGCCAACAGATATTGCGTCAGGTCATTCGAGCCGACCGAAAGGAAGTCCACCTGACGCGCCAGTTCGCGCACCTGATAGACCGCCGCTGGCACTTCGATCATCACCCCGACCGGCGGCAAGGGTACGTCGTTGCCTTCGTCGCGCACTTCGCCCCAGGCACGGTGGATCAGGTGCAGGGCCTCTTCAAGCTCGTGGGTGCCGGAGATCATCGGCAGCAGAATGCGCAGGTTATTCAGCCCCTCGCTGGCCTTGAGCATGGCGCGGGTCTGCACCAGGAAAATTTCCGGGTGGTCGAGGGTGACGCGAATGCCACGCCAGCCGAGGAAGGGGTTGTCTTCCTTGATCGGGAAATACGACAGCGCCTTGTCGCCGCCAATATCCAGGCTGCGCATGGTCACCGGCAGCGGATGGAAGGCCGCCAGTTGCTCGCGATAGATCGCCAGCTGCTCTTTCTCGCTGGGGAAGCGCTCCTTGATCATGAACGGCACTTCGGTGCGATACAGCCCCACGCCTTCGGCGCCACGCTCCTGGGCGCGTACCACGTCGGCGAGCAGCCCGGTGTTGACCCACAACGGCATGCGGTGGCCATCCAGGGTCTCGCACGGCAGCGCGCGCAGCGCACTCAGGCCTTGGGTCAGTTGGCGTTCTTCCTCAACCACCTCGGCGTATTGCTTGCGCAGCACCTCGCTGGGGTTGGTGAAGACTTCGCCGTGGTAGCCATCGACGATCAGTTGAATGCCGTCGATTTTCGAATACGGCAGATCGACCGCGCCCATGACCGTGGGAATGCCCATGGCGCGGGCGAAAATCGCCACATGCGAGTTACCCGAACCGAGCACCGAAACCAGGCCGACCAGCTTGCCTTCCGGCACTTCGCCGAGCATGGCCGGCGACAACTCCTCGCTGACCAGGATGGTGTTATCCGGGTAGACCAGGGTCTGTTGCCGGGCTTGTTGCAGATAAGCCAAGAGCCGGCGGCCGAGGTCCTTCACGTCCGAAGCCCGTTCGCGCAGGTAGGCATCGTCCATCAACTCAAAGCGGTTGACGTGCTCACCGACCACTTGGCGCAATGCCCCCTGCGCCCACTGACCGGTCTTGATCACTGTGGTCACTTCGCTGCCCAGGGCGGCGTCATCGAGCATCATCAGGTAAACGTCGAACAGCGCACGCTCTTCGGGACGCAGTTGCGTCGCCAGCTTGGCCGATAGCGCTCGCATGTCACTGCGCACGCCCTCCAGCGCCTGATTGAACAGCAGCAGCTCGGCATCGATATCATCGATGGCCTTGTCCGGCACCACTTCCAGATCGGCCGGCGGCAACATGACCACCGCAGTCCCCACGGCCGCACCAGGCGAACCCGCCACCCCAAGGAACTTGGCTTCCTGAATACCTTTGCCCTGCTTGCCCAGGCCGCGAATCGAGCCGGTGGCTTCGGCGTGCGCGATGACCCCGGCCAGTTGCGCGCTCATGGTGACCAGGAAGGCTTCTTCGCCCTCGTCGAACTGACGACGCTCCTTTTGCTGGATCACCAGTACGCCCATTACCCGCCGGTGGTGGATGATCGGGGCGCCGAGGAAGGAGGCATAGCGCTCTTCACCGGTTTCGGCGAAATAGCGATAACGCGGGTGATCGGCCGCGTTTTCCAGATTGAGCGGCTCTTCGCGCGTGCCGACCAAGCCGACCAGACCTTCGCTTGGCGACATGCTGACCTTGCCGATCGAGCGCTTATTCAAGCCCTCGGTGGCCATCAGCACGAAGCGATTGGTTTCCGGGTCGAGCAGGTAAACCGAGCAGACCTGACTGCCCATGGCCTCTTTGACCCGCTGCACAATGATCGTCAGCGCCGCCTTGAGATCTTTGGCGGAGTTTACTTCCTGGACGATCTTGCGCAGCGTGTTGAGCATGGCTCGGGGTCGAACTCCGTAGTCAGTCGCGCGCCAACAGGCGCGGTGCTAGTTCCTTGAGAGCGCGGCGGTATACCTCGCGCTTGAATGTCACCACTTGGCCCAACGGGTACCAGTAACTGACCCACTTCCAGCCATCGAACTCAGGTTTGCTGGTCAGATCCATGCGTACCCGCTCTTCAGCAGACTTCAGGCGCAACAGAAACCACTTCTGTTTCTGCCCGATGCACAACGGCTGACTGTGGGTCCGGACTAAACGTTGCGGCAGACGATAACGCAACCAGCCACGGGTGCAGGCAAGAATCTGCACATCGTGCTGTTCCAGGCCAACTTCTTCGTTCAATTCGCGATACAACGCCTCTTCCGGCGACTCGTGATCATTGATCCCGCCTTGCGGAAACTGCCAGGCATCCTGATTTATACGACGCGCCCATAGCACTTGGCCGACATCATTGGTCAGAATGATGCCGACATTCGGGCGAAAACCATCAGAATCGATCACGGCACACAACCTCGCAAACGCTTGTTTCGGCATTCTTTCACAAAGGTCGTGACAGCGGCAACGCGGCAGCCCGCCTTATGGGCAGGCCGAGCGAAAGCTCGTATTCTGTGCGCCTTTTTCCAGCCCCGATCCACCCACGAGTGCAGCGAGAAACCACATGCGCCTGGCTTTATTCGATCTTGATAACACTTTATTGGCCGGCGACAGCGACCACGCCTGGGGCGATTACCTGTGCGCCCGCGGGATTCTCGACGGTGTGGCGTATAAAGCGCGCAATGATGCGTTTTATCAGGACTATTTGGCCGGCAGCCTGAACATCACCGACTACCTGAACTTCAGCCTGGAGATTCTTGGCCGTAGCGACATGGCGCAACTCGAGCAATGGCACCGCGAATTCATGCGCGACTGCATCGAGCCCATCATCCTCGCCAAGGGCGAAGCCTTGATAGCCGAACACCGCGCGGCCGGCGACAAGCTGCTGATCATCACCGCCACCAACCGCTTCGTCACCGCACCGATCGCCACCCGCCTGGGCGTCGATACCCTGCTGGCGACCGAATGCGAGCTGGCTGCAGGCCGCTATACCGGCCGCATGACTGACGTGCCGTGTTTTCGCGAAGGCAAGGTCACCCGCCTCAACCGTTGGTTGCAGGAAAGCGGCTTGAGCCTGAAAGACAGCTGCTTTTATAGCGACTCGATGAACGATTTACCGCTGCTGGAGCAAGTCAGCCGGCCGATCGCCGTCGACCCCGACCCGAAACTGCGCGCCGAAGCCGAACAACGCGGCTGGCCGGTAATCTCCCTGCGCTAAATCAGAGCGGTTTGGCGACCATCAGGAAGAAGATCGCCACGAAGGCGATAAAGGCCGGCCAACCGAGGATGAACCAGATCGTCATATAACGTTGCGCCACTGCCGGCAGCTCGCTGCCCTCGCGCTGCGCCGCCTCAGCCAGGTCGCGCAGACGAATCTGCAACCACAGCACCGGCAGCCAGCACAGCCCGGCCAGCACATAGAGCCCCGCACTCCAGAGCAGCCAAAGCTGGTTCAGCGGCCAACCGGCCAGATGCGCCAGTGCCAGGCCGCTCAATGGCTGGAACACGGCAGTGGTGGCAATGAACAACCAATCGGCCGTCACCAGATGGCGGAAGGTCACGACTATGGCCGACAGGTTACCGCTGCGCCACGCCCGCCAGGAGTAATACGCCGAGCCCAGGCCGGTGCCGAACAGCAGGGTCGAGGAGAGGATATGCAGGGTTTTCAGTAGCAGATAAAAGCTCATCGGTATCCTTGCTGGCTCGCTTCGATTTATTCCACGCCCATGAAGTCAGGACTTTCGCGCCCAAGCGCGGCCTTTTAGCCAGGCGCCTGTTTGGCTGCTGGCTCGGTCCACAGCAGCCAGAGCGTGGCGACCAGCAGGACTAGATTCTTGGCCACCGCCGCGTAGGGGTCGAACCAGTAACCTGGCAATAACAGGCTGATCGCCAGGGTATAGCCCAACATCAGTAGCCACTGCGCTTTGAGCACCCGGGTTCGCCAGCGCGAAAACAGCAACCCCAGGCCAAGCACGCCATCCAGCAGCCCCCCAGCAATCACCGCCAGTGCCGCCGGCCAGCCGGCTAAACCGACCTCGGCCATGATTCGCAGCCCCCACGCGTAACCAGGCCCGAGGCAGACCACGGCAGTGCCGAGCCAGATCAGCAGCAATACCCCCAACATGAGCGGCCGCAAGGCCATCGACACGCTGGCTGCGGGTGTTGGCCAGCCCTGCAGACGACTGGCTAGCGGCGCCGCGCGATAGCCGCAGGCTTGTTGCAATGCAGCCGTATCGGCGAGGTTATCCCGCTGCGCCAAACGCAACGTCTGCCCGTTTAGCGCGCGCCAACCCAGGCGGTCACCCAAGCCGGCCAGCGCTCTGGCCAAAGGCCGCGGCAGCTCGAGATATCGACCGGCAGACCAGCCCTGCGCCGCCCGCAACCGATCGAGCAGTTGCCCCTGGGTCATGCTCTGCGGCCCGACCAGCGGTAATATCCTGGAGTGTTCCGGCCAGCGCCGCAGCAGCGCCAAGACTGCGCCAACCAGATCCTCCACGTGCAGTGGTTGCAAGCGGGCACCCGTATCGAGTAACGGAATCAGCGGCCAGGGCGACAGGCGCGCCAACCACTCGCTGCTGGCGCCACCCGCCCCCAGCACCAGCGAGGGCCGCAGCACCACGGCGGAAATACCCAGCGCGAGCAGGTGCGCATCCGCCGCGGCTTTACTGGCGAGAAAGGTAATGTCCGGCTGCTCTGCCGCACCCA
>JBOICE010000475.1:0-8428 GCA_050739815.1 Pseudomonas sp.
CGCCCGGAAACCATTCAGCGTCGCGCGCAATGGTCTGTCGTATCCGTCCTTCGTGATCGAAACTGGTGAGGTGATACCGAACCAAATCGGCTGCCCACACATGTCCGCTTCTCGGAGATGTGAGTGCTCGCAACAATTCTGCGGATTGTCCCGGCCGCAAGTCGCCTTTGGATCCAAACGACGCTCGAAAGGATCCAACATTCGTTGCGTAGTCCATTATGTGTAACGGCAAACCAACTTGCGAAGGGGAACGATAGAGGGCGTTCACAAGTACCTTGTGCGGTCTACAACGCGTGGGGCAAATCAACGGAAGCGGCCAGGTATCGCGCCCTGCTGGATGTCCCGTGACTCACGGAGCGCTAGCCACGAGTGCGGGCAAAGCGGCTGCCCAGCATTTCAATCGCAGTAGCGGGACCGGCCGTGTCGAAATGGAACTGCACGGGTGCCGGGCTACCCAACAGGTCCATGCGCAGTTGACTTCGTTCCGCGTCCTGCACCAGCAGCGTGCCGGACAGGACACCCCAGCGTATGCGCAGCGAATCGCCCTGCACACTGACTATCACGGGTCCCATGGCCGGATCTTCGAACCGGCCAGCATAGCTGGCGAGTGGCCTGGGCAGCGGCCGTTGCCGCGCGGCCAGTGCGGCCCGGTCCGTTTCCACCTGCTGGCGCGCGCGATTGAGGCGATCCTGCAGCTGTGCAAGGCGCTGGTTGGCCAGAATCGGCATCGGTGCGGTTGGCGGACCGGTCATACACGAACGCGGCAATGATGTCGGTGAGCGCCGAACCGGTTGCGCCATTTGACCTGCGCCACCACACCAATGCGTCTTGCGGGCAGGAACGAGATGTGTGAGCGGGTTGAGGCATGACTTCCAAATCGGCTGATCATTCGTTCACCGTGATAGCTGCCGATGTCCCAGCCCATGCCCCAGCCATCACGCTGAAAAAACGCGAACTGCAGGTTCTGCGGCGCCAGCATTTCGTGCGCGCGCTGCACAGCGCGCGCAGGAAAGACCTGCCGCCCATCGATCCTGCCGCTGTCCATGTGCACAGTAATCCAGCGAGCCAGATCGTCGATTGTAGCCATGTGGCCACCAGCAGCGTTCATGGTGGCATCAGTCTTGGCAAACACTGCGGTGCGGAACGTGCCATCGCTCTGCAACTCGTGCGGCCGCGCTATGCGGCCAGGGGCAAGACCCGACAGCCGCGCGAAGGTCTGCCGCAATCCGGCCGGCGCGTAAACGGCACTCTCGAGATAGCGTTTCCAGCCTTCCGCACGTTTCGCGTCGATCACCATGCTGGCCACGTTGTAACCCAGGTTGCCGTACTGCAGCGCGCGGTTGCCAGGCGGATAATACTGCAACAACTCACCGTATCGACTCTCCTCGAATGCACCCGTGAAGGCCGCCGACATCACGATGGGGCCATTACCCAGCCCGTGCGTGTGCGAGAGGAATGCCGCCAGGTTGAGTTCCTGCGGCCGCACATCGGCGTGCCAGCGCGCGCGCGGCAGCAGCGTGTTGATGGGCGCGTTCACATCGACCGTGCCGGCCGCCTCGAGCAGCGCAATGCCGAACCCGGTGAACGATTTCGAGGTGGAGGCGATGTACCAGAGTGTCGAATCCGTAGCCGCATTGCGCGCCGTGGCATCGGCAAATCCCAGCGCAGCACGGTAGATCATACGGCCGTTCTGCACGACCGCGACGCCCAGACCGGGTGTGCTGTTCAGGGCAAACGCCCGCCGCACCAGCGCATCGATCTCGGACACGGGCACTGTTTGTTGCGCGGGGACGGTGCCCGAAGTCATCACGCTGCCCGTCAGCACGAGTGCGGCCAGTTTCCAGTTGCTCACGTCGACTCCGTTGGGTGGCATGGGAATCGGGAAGGTAGCACTGGACCGGGATGCCGGATTGAATGAATCAAACATCAAGGGCGGCGTTGACGCAGGCGGCCGTTCCGGCGTGATCAGGCGAACGGTTTGCGCCACCTGCCCGGTGTCACACCGGTCGCCTGGTGGAATTGACGGCAGAAATGGGCCTGGTCGGAAAAACCTGCTTCCAGCGCAACCGTGGAAAGCGGTGCGCGCAGGGCCAGCAGTTCGCCCGCCCGGCGCAGGCGCATGGCCTGCACATAGCCGCTGACCGTATGCCAAACCACTGGCGAAATACACGCGTGAGATGCACCGGATGCACGCCCGCATCGCGCGCCAGCTCGCCCACCGTAATACGCATCGGACCCGGCTGGTCGAGCTGTTGGCGTACCCTGAGCAACCAGGAGGGCGCGCTGCCCCGGCGCACGCTGTGCCTCCACACGCTCACTGCGGCCATCACATCCGCCAGCGCGGGCTCGTCCTCGAGGGCATCAACGCCTGCGCGTGCCTGCTGATACAAGCGCAGCAGAGCACGTGTGGCGGGAGCATCCTGCAGCCATTGCCAGCTGGGCAATCGCACACCGTCACAATCCGCGAGCAGACTCGCTACCCGAGCGACTGGCAACCTGATGCGCAGCAACTCGGCGCCTTGCGGTCCGTAATAATCGGCATGCGGCACGCCCGCATTTTTGATCACCGCGCTCAACGGGCCTACGTCCGCCTGTTGCGTGCCCGATTGTTCGACCAGTCGACCGCGCAGGATCAGGCTTATCTGCACATCACGGGCTGATTCGTACCCGGTGCATATCGGGTGCGGACAAGATCGATGGAGCCGCTCATACCGGCGGTACGGGCAATCCGATCCTCCGGTTTCGCCGAGCTTCCCGAGCACGCCCTCCGGGGGGAGACTGGTCGAGCTTCGTGCCGAACTGCGGTATGCAATCGGCGGCGACGTTCTGATGGTCGAAAGTGGCGCGTGTCTGGACTACTTGAGGCGACTTACTGACAGAATCCGCGCCCCACATTCATCGACAGCACCTGGTCACGATGCGCCAGTGCGGCGACCTTGCCCAGTAGGTCTTGGACGAAAGCCCGCGTGTAAATTCGAACCATCAGACGCCTGCTCATACCCGGAATCTCGAGGATTTCAACTCTTTGGATCCGATCTGGCAGCATGGTAACGAATTGACGTCCCCGAATGGGGTTCTCGTCCACGACGACGCATGCTACCCGTCGATACATGGCCTGGCCGAGCCGATACCTCAAGATGTCAGCGATGGTGCCGCTACGATTGAGGTCTTCAAGTAGCTGAGCACGCTCAAGAGTTGGCAAAAACTTGTAGCGTCGCCCGGCGGATCGCTCATCCAGGCGTCGCATCAACGCGGCCACAATGGCCATCATAGCGGAATCGTGAGCGAGGGCGAAGGTGAGCGTGGTGTCCCTTTGTGGGACGATGGTGTGAATGATTGAAAGATAACCAAAATTCTCCAGACGGATGTCCAGTGGAACGCCTATCGGCGCGCGCGGAATCTTGAATTCACCGATGATATTCGTGCGCGTTTGAGTGCCAGTCGATGCGAGAACATCAACATCGATAAGCCACGCATTCGACGTTTTCTCACGCACGACACCCCGAACGGTGACGAACCCGGTCTGAACCTGAAGGGGATCGATTACTACCGGCGACACGGCGAGTTCAATGCGAAGAGCGGTGTCGGCGTGGGCAACAACCGAGATTTCCGTTGTAGCATACCCGACCGCGCTCACAGAGAGGACGACACGGCCTGGTTCGATGTTGCTAATGCGGAACGCCCCGTTTCTGTCGGTCAACGTTCGAACACGTTCATGGAGAGTCACCGTAGCACCAACGACGGCAACACGGGTGCCCGCTTCGACTACCACCCCGTCGATCGTGATTCGTTGCGCAAACGCAGGAGTGCCGAGAGAGGAAACACAGCCCGAAAACGTGACAATCATGGCCAATCTATTCAACGGCAGAGAGGCCTCCTGGCTAAGCAGTCCGAGTCTGCGCATGCCAACGTATGGAGCGCTTAAAGTGGGCCTCGACCGGCCGCCCAATTTGCGATGATTGACGGCAGTTCGGTTGGGTTGGGTGGCCGGTTAAAGAGCCACCCGCTAATAATCACAGTCGGTGTGCCACGCACACCAAGACGTCGACCTATTTCCATTCCTTGGGCGACTCGTTCCGAAACGGCGCCCCGAGCTAAGCACGTGCGAAACGAAGTACTGTCGAATGCACCTGCGTCGTATGCAAAAGACGACCACGACTTCAGACCAAGCGAGTCCTGCTTGTAGTAGACTGACTTCACGAAAGCGCCAAACCGTCCTTGCTCCGCGGCGCATTCAGATGCGATTGCAGCTGGCATTGCGAACTTGTGGTTGCGAAGTGGAAAATGCACGTACAGCGTGCGAACTCTGAGCTGCTGCTTAGAAAAGGCGCTGTCAATCTGCTGCTGGAAACGACGGCAGTATGGACACTCAAGATCCGCAAAATATGCAAGCGTGATTTCGGAACTCGTGGAGTCCATCGGAATGCCGGCGCTGGATATTTCGTTCCAGAGATCAGTTCGCTGCGCGGATTGAGGGCGATCGACCGTTCGGACATTACTTCTTGGGAGCACCCTGTAAACGTTAACGGCCGCGATCACCACGGCAGCTGCCACCAGGACAACCGTGACCGTCTTTTCTGACATCGTTGACGCTCCAAGGTGTACACGTCATCGGAGTTCTACTCGAAACGTGGTCATGGGCGCAGCAGCTGGTTCGGAGCTGGTATTCGTTCGGCGACCGATCTAATGGATCTTACGACACTCCGATGCAGTCCCACCCGTGCTGCCATGGCTCGCATTCCTCAAAGCCATTGGGGCAATTGTCCGCGCTGATCCCGTTATCGCAGTGTTGGTCGCACAGTTCGTCCTGCCGCTGAAGGTCAGGGCACTCGAACCCGTCTTGGCAGATGATGCAGTATTCTGATGGAGCATAACCGGCGTTGGTGCTAGCTGGCATCAGTGTGGAAGCGCCCATAAGGACGACTGCGGCGGCTCGCAGGTGGTTGGCCCGCATTATCGGCCTCCTCTTAAATCGCGAGTCTGGAAGGATACACCAAGTTCTATGCGGCTAACCTATGGGCTACATTCCGTATGTCAATGCCCCTTAAAACACGGCGAATCGTTGCGGCGGTACTTAAGGCCAGCTCTAATCGATCACAGAGTGCTTCTGGAGCGATTTCAGTGCTTTCTGCAGGACCCGGCCATTCCTCGTTCTTGCTGAAGCCGCGAGGCACCGGCCTTACTCGAGACCCGCGCTGATGCATAGCCCGAGTACACGCCGGGCGATCTATTCGCGCAACATAATGACCGGATCGGTACGTGCGGCGCTCCAGGCGGGGGACCAGGCACGCCACAGTAGGGGCAATTGCTGGGTCTCCTACCTGCGAACGAGCGTGTGAACATGAACCGTTTCGACACCGAATTCGTCCCTCGAAATACCAACGACAGCGTGCTCAGCAATCTGTGAGAGCTCCAGTCGCTCGGGGACACGAACAGTCCCGACTCTCACTCCGCTCGCTGAAAAAACTAACCACTCGCCTCCTGGACCTGTGCTCGTTAAGCCGCCAAGCGCCGCTGCATGCCTCAAGGGCTCAAATGGACGAACCCACACGAAGCCTAACCGATCGATGATGAAGCTCGAGAAAACGGGCACTTGCTTCGGGAGCGGTGCGGCTTCGAGGCGCGCGCGCAGGACCGGTGCCCGACCGGGCGGCGCACTCGCAATAGCCGAGTCTAGCACTGTCCTCCACGCGTTCCGAACTGAAGCAGAACTACTCGGCCGCCAGGTAACTTCTCTTGCAGTTGCACCGGTGTATGTCAATACCGCGATTCTCGGCGTCATGGTCTCACCGACGTAAAGGTAGCCGTCGCTTACGGCAAGCACCGCTCTCGGCGAAAGGGGCTCTGGTCCTCGGAAGTCTTGAGCTTCATAACGCGCAAAACCCGCCACTTTTGCGATTTGACCGAGGTCGGATCCGTTGCGCCCGAAACGGTGAACTGCAATACTATCGCGGCGACCGGGGCCTGCCGATTCAACACCTCCGACGACCCACCCACTGGTCACGGGACCTGCAATAGCCGACACATCGCGCAATGCTGTCTCCAATGAAATAACCTCGATCGAGCTATCAGGAAGGAATCGAGTAACTCGCCTGAGTCGAAAATCGAATGCTTCGATCGTATCTCCGCGAGCCCATGCGCTGGTCAGGAATCGGAACTCGCCTGGACCGGCACCGCTGCGACCAAGCCTTGCCATGAAAGTCCCGTTCGACGCAAATATTCGAATTGAATTTGCGCCTCCCACCGGCACCACCAATCGCCCGTTATCTAAGAGAAATGGCGTAACAACTCGATTGAATTCTTGGAGGCTGTCACCTTCGAGAACGCCGACCGTTAGCCGCGGAGTCGCTTCGATGCGGACCGGAGCGCTGGCAGCCGCGCGTTGTGCAAGTACTGTTTTCGCACTGGCGCCGCAAAGTAATAAAGGAACGACAAGGAACAACCTGACGTCGAGCAGCAACTGCAAACGATGGCGTTTCGGTCCAGTGGGCACGATTCCTCCTCCGAAAACGTACCGCGGCAGACGCACCCGCAGCGGCCGCCGCACGCCTTGGTTTTCAATGTTTCTATTCAACTCATTGGCATTCAATGGGCACTATCAGTGCGCAAGAGGCTCGATTCGATAGATCGCGCCCAGCGTATCGTCGCGCGGATCCGTGACAACGTAGATGTACCCGTCCGGTCCCTGGCGCACGTCACGAATTCGCCCAAGGTTGCTGACAATTACTTCCGTCGCAACTGGACTGCGCCCGTGCAGTGCGATACGTACAAGTCGTTGGGACACTAAACCGCCTACGAAGAGATGGCCGCGCCAATGTGGAAATGGCTCACCATTGTAAACCACCAGACCGGACGGCCCGAATGTCGAGTCCCAATGGAAGGAACTGTCTTCTAGGCCATCTCTTCGAATTCCCTCGTGGATTGAAGTTCCGTCATAATGCAGGCCATGTCCAACAATGGGCCACCCGTAATTGCGTCCAGCCAAAATGAGGTTGAGTTCGTCCCCGCCCATAGGCCCGTGCTCAGTCAACCAAAGGTCTCCCGTTGTTGGGTGAAAAACGAGGCCTTGTGGATTCCGGTGGCCATAACTCCAGATTTCCGGACGTACTCCGGCTCGATTCGCGAAAGGGTTGTCCGCTGGTACCCGTCCATCTTCGAACAAACGGATCACTTTTCCGGCATGACTGCTCAAGTCTTGCGCTGGATGCGTGGCAAGTGTTGAGGAACACTCGAATATTGGGCCGGCTCGGCAATCCGGTTGTACATATCGATCCCCGACCGTGATGTGTAAGTACAAAGCCGAGTCAAATGCAAGTCGACCTCCAAAGTGAATTCCCTGACCCCTGGCCCGCGCCTGAAAGACGCTCTCAACTGTCTCAAGTCGATTGCCCTGCAGCCGGCCACGCACAACAGACAGCGTCGCGCTAGCGCCGGTCGAATCTGGTAGTGCATAGCTAAGGTAAACGAGCCGATTCGCCCCATGATTTGGGTGCAAGACCACATCGAACAATCCGCCTTGCTTGTCCTCGAACACTCGGGGCACACCTTCAATTGGCGATGGATCGAGGCGACCGCTTCGTACGGCTCGTAGTCGTCCGGCACGTTCTGTAACCAGAAACTCACGCTGGTTGAGGAAAGCGAGTGACCAAGGGCTTTGGAGACCGTCCACAAGTCTGATGACACGAAAACTCGCTAGTTCAGACCGGTAAGTACGCGGGCGCTGCCAGGGTTCGTACGAGGTGAGGAAGACGAAGCCCAAGAGGGTTGACCGTGAGACTTTTCTTAAATCCATCTCCACCTCTAAGGCGCAGCGCGCACGGCGCTCCATGATTTGGTGGATAGCGACATCGCGTGATTAGGTTCCAACCGGTACCGCAGACGAAAAGGTTCGCACCTGCCGTCCGACCTCGTGCGGATTAATGAGATCTCAGTGTCGAATCTGGTGTCGAAATCCACACCAGGACCTGGTGACACCTCCCCGTGCCGAACCAATTCAGCTAGCGCGCCGCGAACACAGAAGCGCTCTTCGCCGAATCGCGGCGTCCAATCACCACCGCTCCTGATCACGACGGAAGCATAGTTGGGCGCACCGGCTATCGAGAAACCTTCGTTGACTCCACGGCCAAAGCGTCAGCACACGCCGCACATCGGGCCGTTCAGCTCACAGTTGATTGGCTGAACTGTTGGTATACAAAACGTGCCGTGAGGGTCGCAGTATTCGTACGCACGGCACTCAAGAGGCGTAGACGCGATGGTAAGCAACTGCAACGCAGCCACTCCTGCGGCAATAAACATCGCGAGCAGAATTCTCCTGGCTTTTCCCATTCCTATCATCTCCAGTCGCATCGTTAATGGGGAGGTCATCCACGCCTTGTGGACGAGGAACACTTTTGTCGTTACACCAAAACCCGAAACCGAAGCCGCGTCC
>JBOICE010000476.1:0-7674 GCA_050739815.1 Pseudomonas sp.
GTGTCGCTGACCGGTTCGGTAGCCACCGGCTCGAATATCATCTCCAGCACCGCCGACAGCGTGAAACGCTTGCACATGGAATTGGGCGGCAAGGCACCGGTGATCATCTTCAACGACGCCGACATCGACGCCGCGGTGGAAGGCATCCGCACCTTCGGCTTCTACAACGCCGGCCAGGACTGTACCGCCGCCTGCCGCATCTATGCGCAGAAAGGCATCTACGAGAAGTTCGTCAGCAAGTTGGGGGAAGCGGTCAGCAGCATCCGCCATGGCCTGCAAAACGACCCGAGCACCGAGCTCGGTCCGCTGATCACCGCCGAGCACCGCGAGCGGGTTGCCGGTTTCGTCGAGCGCGCCCGCGCCCTGCCGCATGTGCAGGTGATCACTGGTGGCCATAAGGTCGACGGCCCAGGCTTCTTCTACCAACCGACCGTGCTGGCCGGCCTGCGCCAGAACGACGAAATCGTCCGCCGCGAGGTATTCGGCCCGGTGGTTACCGTCACCGAGTTCGATGATGAAGCGCAGGTGCTGGCCTGGGCCAACGACTCCGACTACGGCCTGGCCTCCTCGGTCTGGACCCGCGACGTCGGCCGCGCTTCGCGCTTCGCCGCCCGCCTGCAATACGGCTGCACCTGGGTCAACACGCACTTCATGCTGGTCAGCGAAATGCCCCACGGCGGCGTGAAACACTCCGGCTACGGCAAGGATATGTCGATGTACGGGTTGGAGGATTACACCGCCATCCGTCATGTGATGTTCAAGCACTAAATGCGCAACAACCGGCGGCCTTATCTCGAGGCCGCCCGTTTAGGCAATGCCGTTCACTTAAACATGGGGCTGCGCCAGCTTGGCTCGAGCCACACGACTATCCTTCAATGCTGCAAATGCCCATACAACTTGGCATACAAGCCGCCGTCCGCGATCAACCGCTGATGGTCACCATCCTCGGCGATGCGCCCGCCATCGAATACCAGCACCCGATCCGCCTGTTTCACCGCAGACAGGCGGTGGGCAATGATCAAGGTGGTGCGGCCCTTGAGGAACTGCCCCAAGGCTTGGTGCAGGGCGTATTCGGTGGCGGCATCCAGGGCGGAAGTCGCCTCGTCGAGAATCACCACTTTGGGCTCGGCCAGTACCATTCGAGCAATCGCCAGGCGCTGCCGCTGGCCGCCGGAAAGGCGTACGCCCGAGCGCCCGACGATGCTCTCCAGGCCTTGCGGCAAGACCCGAATGGTCTGCGCCAATTGCGCGATTTCCAGCGCGCGCCAGCAGGCTTCATCGCTGCGCTCGCGGCCCATGCACAGGTTGGCGCGTACGCTGTCGTTGAACAGCGCAGGGTGCTGCAGCACCACTGAAACCTGCTCGCGCACGGTCTCCAGGCCGATCTCTTCCAGGCTGAAACCGCCATAGCGGATGCTCCCAGCCTGGGCCGTGTATAGCCCCAGCAGCAGTTGCACCAAGGTGCTTTTACCACCACCGCTGGCGCCCACTATGGCGACCTTTTCGCCAGGGGCGATGGCGAGGTTCAGCCCATCCAGCACCGGCTCGTCACTGTAGGCGAAGCTCAGGCCGCGCACCTCGATGCCAAGCGTCTCGCACCCGGAAAAGGGGTCGACGCCACCCGGGTACTGCGGCTCATCGGCCCGTGCGAGCAGCTCGTTGATCCGCGTCAGCGCGCCGCCGGCGGCGTAGAAGGCATATTGCAGGTTCAGCAACTGTTCGACCGGGCCAATCATGAACCACAGGTAGCTGAACACCGCGAGCATCTGGCCGATCGACAGGTCGGAGAACAACACGGTGAGCATCGCCGCCGCCCGGAACATATCGATGCCGAACTGGAACAGCAGACCGCTGGCGCGGCTGGCGGCATCGCTCTTCCATTGCGAGTCCACCGCATAGTTGCGCACCTCTTGCGCGCGCGCACCGAGGCGGCCGAGGAAGAAACCCTGGCGGTTGCCGGCACGGATTTCCTGAATCGCCTCCAGGGTCTCGGTCAGGGCCTGGGTAAAGCGCGAGGTGCTGTCGTTCTCCAGCTTCTTCAGGTGCTTGACCCGTTTACCCAACTGCACCGTGGCGTAGATCACCAAGGGGTTGAACAGCAGGATCAACAGCGCCAGCTGCCAGTGCATCCACATCAGGATGCCCGCGGTGCCGGTCAACGTCAGCACCGCGACCAAGAAGCGGCTGAGGGTTTCGCCGACGAACTTGTCCAGGGTATCGAGATCGGTGACCAGGTGGGTGGTCACCGTGCCGCCGCCGAGGCTTTCGTATTCGCCGAGGGAAATCCGCTTGAGCCGCTCGATCAAGCGAATCCGGATGCGGTAGACGATGTCCTTCGACAGGCGCGCAAACAGCCGCGCCTGCAACACGTTGAAGACCAGCGCCGCGCTGCGTAACAGCAAGGTCAGCAGCACCATCAGACCGATGTAGCCGACGGCGTTCTCCCAACTGTTCGGCAGGAAGCGGTCCATGACCCTGAGCGCCGCATCGCCCTGTTTGAGCAGCACCTCGTCGACCAGTAACGGCAGCAACAGTGGAATCGGCACGCTGCAGAGGGTCGCCAGCACTGCCACGCCATTGGCAATCAGCAAGGCTTTTTTGTGGCGCAGGGCCAGCCGACGTATTTCCGCCCAGCTCAGGCGATCAAGCATGCGCGCCCCGCGCCAGCCAACGCGCCAAGAGCGGTGCCAGTTCGCTGAGCGGCTGATAGCCATTGGTCAACAGGGCCAATTGGCCATTACGCTCGGCCAGCACGGTGGGAAAGCCGGCAATGCCCAGATCCTGCACCCAGGTAAAATCGGCGGCGGTGGCGGCGTGCTGTTCGGCACTGTCGAAGGCCGCCGCGAATTCGCTGCGCGGCAAGCCGGCCGCTTCCGCGAGTTCGACCAGCACGCTGGCCTGGGTCACGTCGCGGCCTTCGGCGTAGAAGGCCTGCTGAATACGCTTGACCAGCGGCCAGACCCTGGCCGGATCGAGGAAGCGCGCGGCGACCAGAGCGCGGCAAGCCGGCTCGGTGTCGTAGACGAAACCCTCCGGCAAGGCGCCGTCGAACTTGAACGGCTGCCCGGTGGCCTGCGCGACCGCCTGCCAGTGCTCAAGAATGTAGCGCTGGGTAGTTGGCTCCAGCGCCACCCCGTTGCCGGCACGCAAACCACCGGCAACCATGTGCAGTGGCACGCCCGCCGCCTGCGCTTGGGTGGCGAGCGCCTCCAGCACCGGCGCGAAGCCCCAGCACCAGGAGCACATGGGGTCCATCACATACAGCAGGCGAGCTTGAGCTTGCATGGATCAGGACTCTGCTAAAAGTCGAGGGTTATAGCCCAAAGGGTGCGGTTGATTGCGCGCCTTGGCCAGTTCGATTTGCTTCTGTCGCTCACGCGCACTGTTGCGGGTTTTCTCGCTCAGCGAGTCCCAGCAGTGCGAGCAACTGATGCCCAGAACGTAATGCGGCGATTGACGATCTGCCAGCGAAATCGGGATACGGCAGGCATGGCACTGGTCGTAATCGCCTTCACTCAAATCATGGCGAACAGTCACGCGATTGTCGAAAACGAAGCAGTCGCCGCGCCACAGGGTCTCTTCCTGCGGCACTTCTTCCAGGTATTTAAGGATGCCGCCCTTGAGGTGATAGACCTCATCGAAGCCCTGGCCGAGCATATAGCTGGAAGCCTTCTCGCAACGAATACCGCCGGTACAGAACATCGCGACCTTCGTGTGCTTGGTCGGATCGAAATTGGCTTTTATGTAGTCGGGAAAGTCACGGAAGCTCTTGGTCTGTGGATCGATGGCGCGCTCGAAGGTGCCAATCGCCACTTCGTAATCATTGCGGGTATCGATCAGCAGCACTTGCGGATCGGCGATCAGCGCGTTCCAGTCTTGCGCTTCGACATAGGTGCCGACCTGCTGGTTCGGGTCGACGCCCGGCACTCCGAGGGTGACGATTTCTTTCTTCAGTTTGACCTTGGTGCGATAGAACGGCTGCTCGTCGCAGTACGACTCTTTGTGGTCGATATCGACGAAACGTGGGTCTTGCTTCAGCCAGGCGAGCAGACCGTCGATACCCTCACGGGTGCCGGAAACGGTGCCATTGAGGCCTTCTTCGGCGATCAGCAAGGTACCTTTGATGCCGTTATCCAGCAGGCTTTGCAGCAGGGGCTCGCGCAGTGCAACGTAGTCCTTCAGAGTGACGAACTTGTACAGCGCCGCCACGACAATATTCTGAGTCATGCGGGGATTACTCCAGGTGGTCGTCCACGTAAAGGACGGACCGGGCTTTAGAAACGTTAACGCGATAAAACGACGGCGCCGGCTGGGCCGGCGCGCGGCGAAGTCTACCAGAAAGCCACAGCGCCCAGCCTGCGGCCAAGCGTCACTCGGTCGGGAGGCTGTCGGGCCAAGGCGTCAGTGGGCCAGGCCGCCTAAGCCCGACAGATACCTAGTGGTCGTGCTTACTGCCGCCCAGACAGGTGGGCGAATCAGGCGCATGGCCCAGTTCGGCCCATTCCTGCGGGGTGTAGGTATGCAACGCCAACGCATGCAGCTGCCCCATCAGCTCGCCAAGGCTGGCATAGACCTTCTGGTGCCGCTTGACCGCATTCAGGCCGGCGAATAACGGGCTGACCACCACGGCCTTGAAGTGCGTTTCCAGCCCACGACTGTGCATATGGCTTTCATCCAATACTTCAAGGTACTGCGGCTCCAGCGCGGCTAGAGCCGCCTGGATACGTTCACGCATGCTCATGCAAGGCTCCGTTTAAGGCTTCTTCGCTTCAGGTTTGGCCTGCGCCGGCTGCAGTTCGGCAGTCATATCGGCCAGCAGCTTGTTCACTTCCGGCACTGCAGTTTCCAGCTTGGCTTGGGTCAGCTGGGCCGATTGCGCGGTCAGGCTTGGCATGGTTTCCAGTACTTTCTTGCCCAACGGCGACTGGTAGAAAGCAATCAGCTCCTTCAGCTCTTGCTCGCTGAAGTTGCTGGTGTAGAGCTTGACCATGTCCGGCTTGAGTTTATCCCAGCCGACGGCCTTGTTCAGCGAGGCGTTGGCCTTGGCCTGATAGCTTTCGAGCAGGGCTTTCTTGGTTTCTGGCGCCTGAGCCTGGGCGAAACGCTGGGCAAACATCTGCTGCACCTGGGCGTACACCGGCACGGCCAACTTATCGGCATGCGCCAGCTTGAGGAAACGCTCGGCATCGGCAGCGTGGCTGGCCGCATCGGCAAACACTTGGCCGCTGGCGCAAGCAAACAGAACTGCAGTGCAAAGGCTACGAATCGGGGTCATCGAAATTCCTTGTCTTCTCGGGAAAGGCTATTGGTCAGGGCGAACCCCAGGGCTGGGCATTCTGCGCTCAAGCCTGCTCCCCGCTCAAGCGAGCGAGGTTGTGTACAGGATCACACAGCTGGCGTGGCACAGCGCAGCCGTTGATCCATTGCCAAAGTGCCACTACTTGCCCATCCTTTAGCGGGATGGGCATGCTGCGTGCCATAAAAACGACGGCTACTCTGTTTGCTGAATAGTCCGTCTGCCGAGTATCTGTCCGCTGAGGACGGCCCCCTAAGCTGCTCCGCGCCGAAATCCTGAACACATGGACGTGTCCGATGAATAGTTTAAGTTCCGCTTTAGCTTCAGAACCCTGGCAACCACTGTGCAACGCCCAAGGCCAGCTTTCCCCCAAGGCGATTGGCTGGTCGCCACGACCGCAAGTCCATTGCGCCCTGCCCGGCCATTTTGGGCGGCGTAAACGCTGGAACCACTGGTGTATCACCACTCCGCAGTGGATGCTCTCGCTGACCCTGGCCGACCTCGACTACCTGGGCTATGGCGCCGCTTATTTCCTTGATTTAGAAACCGGCCACGCCGTTGCACATACCCAGTTACGCGCCTTCGCTCGCGGCTGCCGGCTACCGAACACGCCGGTGGAAAGCCACAGGTTCAACCACCCTCGCCTACAACTCAAGGCCGATGAACACCCGGGGCGCCTGCGCCTGACGGTCGCCGTACCGGACATCGGTGGCCAGCCGTTGCAGGTCGCGCTGGATATTCAGCGTCCGGCGCACCTGGAGTCGGCCAATCTAGTGGTGCCCTTCGCCGGCAGCGGTTTTCATGCCACCTGCCGCCAATTGGGTCTACCGACCAGCGGCAGCGTTCAACTGGGAAGTAAGCAATACAACTGCGTACCAGGGCAGAGCTTCGCCTCCCTGGACTTCGGCCGTGGCGTCTGGCCTTTGCACAGCCATTGGACGCGCGCCGCTTTCGCCGCCCGCGGGGGGATCGCCGGTAACTTCGGCTCGGGTTGGACCGATAACACGGGTCTGTCCGAAAACGCTCTGTGGTTCGGCGGCGAACTGTTGCATCTGGACGCCCCGGTGCAGATCGAACAGGCTCCGCAAAGCCCTCTGGCGCCCTGGCGCTTGAGCAGTGCAGATGATCGCGTCGCCCTGACCTTCACCCCTCGCCAGCACCATCAGGCGTGCCCTCAGCTGGGTCCCTTCTACGCCGACACCCGCCAGTGGTTCGGCCATTTCGACGGTGTGCTGCGCGGACCAAAGGGCGAGCGCGTGCCAGTCGATAACGCCCTCGGCTGGCTCGGCACCACCCACGCGCGCTGGTGAAGTCATCTTCGGCATGGATTTAAATCCGGAGGGCATGGAACCAGAGGTGCGCCGAAGCGCCTAAACTTGCGCAATAGTCTCCCGGAGAAGATCCATGAGCCGCATCGAAACCGACAGTCTCGGCCCCATCGACGTCCCTGAAGAAGCTTACTGGGGTGCGCAAACCCAGCGCTCACTGATCAACTTCGCCATCGGCCAGGAACGCATGCCACTGGCCGTGCTGCACGCCCTGGCCTTGATCAAAAAGGCCGCGGCGCGGGTGAATGACCGCATCGGCGAGCTACCGCCGGATATCGCCCGGCTGATCGAACAAGCCGCCGACGAAATACTCGCCGGCAAGCACGACGAGCAGTTCCCACTGGTGGTCTGGCAAACCGGCAGTGGCACGCAAAGCAATATGAACGTTAACGAGGTGATCGCCGGCCGCGCCAATGAACTGGCTGGCCAAGGGCGCGGCGGCAAGTCGCCAGTTCACCCGAACGATCACGTCAACCGCGCGCAAAGCTCCAACGACAGCTTTCCCACCGCCATGCACATCGCCGCGGTACAAGCCGTGCAGCACGACCTGCTGCCGGCGCTGGCCGAGCTGTCTGGCGGGCTGGTCGAGCAAGCCGCACGGCATGCGTCCCTGGTCAAGACTGGGCGCACGCACCTGATGGACGCCACGCCGATCACCTTTGGCCAGGAATTATCGGCCTATGTCGCCCAACTCGATTTCGCGGAGCGGGCCCTGCGGGCAGCATTGCCGGCGGTCTACGAACTGGCTCAAGGCGGAACGGCGGTGGGTACCGGCCTGAATGCCCCACACGGCTTCGCCGAAGCTATCGCCGCCGAGCTGACGGCACTTTCCGGCCTGCCCCTGGTTTCCGCACCGAATAAATTTGCCGCCCTGTCCGGCCATGAACCGCTGGTGACGCTGTCCGGTGCGCTGAAGACCCTCGCCGTGGCCTTGATGAAGATCGCCAACGACTTGCGCCTGCTCGGCTCCGGCCCACGCGCCGGGTTCGCCGAGGTCAAGTTGCCTGCCAACGAGCCAGGCAGCTCGATCATGCCCGGCAAGGTCAACCC
>JBOICE010000477.1:0-6462 GCA_050739815.1 Pseudomonas sp.
CTGTGTGGAGCGAGTGCGCCAGCGTTTCGAGCAGGCCGGCTACGAAGTTCTGGTTTTCCATGCCACGGGCAGTGGTGGCCGGGCCATGGAAGGCCTGATCGACGGAGGTTTCATTACGGCGGTCGCCGATATCACGACGACGGAGTGGTGCGACGAGCTGGTGGGGGGCGTGTTGACGGCCGGGCCCGAGCGGCTGGACGCGGCCGCGCGCGCCGGCATTCCGCAAGTCGTGTCAGTGGGTGCGCTGGACATGGTAAACTTTGGGCCACGCAACACGGTGCCGGATCGTTTTGCGGATCGGCACTTTCACGTGCACAATCCCAGCGTCACTCTCATGCGCACCTCGCCCGCGGAGAACGCCCGGCTGGGTGAGATCATTGCGCGGAAGTTGAACCAGGCGCGCGGGCCCGTGACACTGATGTTGCCGTTGCGGGGCGTGAGCGCGCTGGACCGGGAAGGCCAGCCGTTCCACGATCGGGCGGCTGATGCCACGCTGTTCGATGCCTTGCGACGTACACTCGAACCGAACGTAGGACTGGTGGAACTCGATCTGCACATCAACGATCCGCTTTTTGCCGATGCCATCGCAGAAGAATTGTTGAGCAAACTGGCCCCTGATGCATCGGCAATGACTGTTCAATCCGTGTCAGCAGCACATGCCGTTCCTCGGGCGTGACGGGGCACTGGCGCGCCTGCAGGCGCGCGTGGCCAGGCACCAGCCCATCATTGGCGCAGGTGCCGGAACAGGAATCTCGGCCAAGTTTTCCGAACGTGGCGGCGTCGACCTGATCATCATCTACAACTCGGGGCGTTACCGCATGGCCGGGCGCGGCAGCCTGGCCGGCCTCATGGCTTACGGTGATGCCAACGCCATCGTGGTCGAGATGGCGCGCGAGGTGTTGCCAGTAGTGAAGGACACCCCCGTGCTGGCCGGCGTCTGCGGCACCGACCCGTTCCGTTTGATGCCCGTGTTCCTGGCCGAGCTGAAGGCCATGGGCTTCGACGGCGTGCAGAATTTCCCAACCGTCGGACTGATCGATGGTGTGTTCCGCCAGAACCTCGAAGAGACGGGCATGAGCTACGACCTCGAGGTCGAGATGATCCGCCAGGCGCGCGCGCTGGGACTTCTGACCTGCCCGTACGTCTTTGATGAAGACAGCGCACGCAAAATGGCCACGGCCGGTGCAGATGTCCTCGTTGCTCACGTGGGTTTGACCACAAAAGGCTCGATTGGCGCGGCCACGGCGCTCACACTCTCACAGGCAGCCGAACGTGTGCAGCGCATGGCCGATGCTGCGCGCACCGTTCGTGATGATGTGCTGGTGCTTTGTCACGGCGGACCCATCGCCGAGCCCGCGGATGCGCAGGAAGTGTTGAGCCGGACCCGCGGCATTGCCGGCTTCTTCGGCGCCTCGAGCATCGAGCGCCTGGCCACGGAGCCAGCCATTGAAGAGCAGGCGCGCCGGTTCCGCGCTATCGCGCTTTCCGGACCACGTCCCGCTTCTTGATCCCTGGCCGTTCCTGAAATGGATCGACCCTCACAAGCGAGCAGACCATGGCAGTATCGGTAACGCAAGAACGGAAAGCAGGCCCGCAGCAGGCCGGCCCGCAGCAGATCGGATCGTGCTACGTCGTGTACGGCAACGATGTGGAGACGCTCTCCTTCGACTGGGGCAACGTGAAGCTGCTCAGCTCGCCCGCTGTGGCGGGCGGCCAGACCATGACCTTCGGCATGGTCGTGCTCGAGCCCGGCAAGGGACACGCGCGCCACAATCACCCCGATGCCGACGAGATCCTGTTCATCATCTCGGGTGAAGGCGAGCAGATGCTGGATGATGAAGCGCCCGTGCCCATCCGCCCGGGCGCAGCGATTTATGTTCCGCGCGGCATGTTTCACTCGACGCTGAACACGGGCTGGGAGCCGTTGCGTTTTGTGATCGTGTACGCGCCCGCAGGCACCGAGAAAGTTCTGCGCGCACTTCCGGACGTCACGATCGTGCCGGCGGGCAGATTGCCCTGAACGGCGGCACGGCGGAGCGAATTGATTTCAATTTCGATTTCAAACTGCTGCTGATGCACCTGCTTGAACTCGAAAACCAGCGTACCTGTGCGTGCCCGTACACGTACGCGTGAGCGTAACCGTACACATCCGTTCAATCCGTTTTTCCCGGGGAGTACCAACCGTGTCAGCAAAGTCATTCGGGACCGCAACTGTCCTGCTTTTTTCTCTGGAGCGTGGCGCGGCGGCGCAGCAGCGCGATACCACTCAGGCCATGCAGCTCGATGCGCTGCTGGTTACGGCGGAGCGCAGTGCCACGCTGGTGCGCAACTCGATCGGCGCGGTGACGCAGATTACTGCGCGCGATCTGTTGCGCCGGCCGGTGCGCACGCTGGCTGAAGCGGTGCAGCACGCGCCGGGCATCGTGTTCTTCGATTTCGAGGGCACAGGTGCTGATCCGCAGCTGCTCACGCGTGGTTTTTACGGCGGCGGCGAGGCGGATTACGTGCTGCTGCTGCTGGATGGGCAGCCGATCAACAATGTGGAGACCGGACGGATCAATTGGGACCTGATTCCGCTCGCGTCGGTGCAGTCGATCGAAATAGTGCGCGGGCCGGCATCGGCCGCCTGGGGCGACGCCGCGCTGGGTGGTGTCATCAACGTGATTACGCGGCGCGCTAACGGGCCGGCCTGGCGCGGTTCGTTGTCGGGCGGTGCCAACGGTGTGTTGCGTGCAGCGGCCAGCGGTTTCGGCGCGCTGGGTGGCCGGCCGGTATCGGCGTTTGGCAGCGTCTCATCGTCAAATGGATTCCGTGATCATGCCGAGCGCAGAAATGGCGGCGTCAGTGGCACACTCGGATTGACCGGAACCGCGGAGCGTGGATTTTCGCTGTCGACCTACCACGACTGGCGCTCGTTCGATGAACCGGGTCCGCTGACCACGAGCGAGCTGGCCTCGTCGCGCGAACAGTCATCGCCTTTCCACCGGTTCGACCGCTCTGAAGACCGTGTGCACCAGATCGTGCTGGACGCCCGCAACAAGAGTGATAGGGGCCAGGTCCGGGGCGCCCTGAGTGCCGAATACCGCAGCAGCCATCGCATACGCACGTTGCGCCTGTCGCCCGATTTTGGCGACACGAATGCGCGCCGATTGACGACCCGGCGGCTGCTCGCTTCGCTGGGCACGGAACGAAGCGGAGTGCTCACCAGCAACGATGCGCTGGTCCTGGGTATCGATGCGGCGCACGCGCGCCTGGACTCTGATTTCTCCCCAATCGGGCAGGGTGACCTGGCTTCGTATGTGGCCGCCAGTGGCTCGCCTGATTGGGGCTATGCGATTCCAGGTGCGCGCGTCGCTGGCAGCCGGTCCAATGCCGCGGGCTTTGGCCAATACGCTCTGCAACCGGTCCCAGCGCTGCGCCTGACTCTGGGAGCTCGAGGCGACTGGCTGCGTGATGCCTTCGAGCCCGCTGGTGCAGAAGCGCAATCGAAAAGCTATCTCGTATTGAGCGAGCGGCTGGGCTTGAACTACCGCTACGCCAGCCAGGGCAACGTGTACGCGAGTGCCGGGCGTTCATTCAAGGCGCCCACACCAGACCAGCTCTACGACCAGCGCCGCGTGCCGGCGCCGTTCGACCCGTTCCAGGTCACGTTCTCCAACTTCGAGCTCGAGCCGCAGCGTGGCATCAATTACGAGGCGGGCGTTTACCAGACTGCGTCGCTGATTCCGGATGCGCTGGCCGCCGACATCACGGTGTCCGTGTATCAACTCGATATGAAAGATGAAGTCGACTTCGATGTGAACACGCTGAGCTATCGCAACATCGGCAGGAGCCGGCACCGGGGCGCGGAAATCGGCATCTCGCTGCGCAGCCCCTCAGCCGTGTCGGCCTTCGCCAACTACACACTGCAGTCGGTCACCTCGCGCACGGGCGAGAACAGCGGCAATTATCTGAAGGCCATCCCGCGGCATTTCCTGGTTGGTGGCATCACGGCCGGACACAGCAGCGGCATCTCGGGAAGTCTGGTAGCAACCAGTGCCCGCGAGATGTACCTCGATGATGCGAATACGGAGAAGCTGCCCGACTGGACGCGGCTGGATGCGCGGCTGGCGTACGCGTTCGGCGCGGTGCAGCTGACGGCCGACCTGTACATTCTGGCCGGCAGCACGTTCAGCACGACCGGCTTCCCCGACCCGGCCGGCACGGGTCAGGTCTATTACTATCCGGCGGCCGGCCGCACGCTACACCTGGGCCTGACCGTGCGGCGCTGAGCGGCGCCGGCCGGCCCGGAAAAACAGCACGGTCATCCAGATTGCAACGAGGAGCAGGCCGATCAGCTCACGGCCCTCCTCGATCGCCATGGTGGCCATGCCCGCCTCCTTGAACATCTCGCTGAACCCGACCTTTCCGATCACGCGCGGAAACCAGAGCCCGATCCAGAGCAGCGTGGCCAGCCCGACCAGGCCGGGCAGCCAGCGCGGCACACTGCCGCGCAGTGCCCAGAAACACGCGACGGCCGCGCCGCCGTACACGACCATCCAGCGGAACGGATCCGGGTCGTTGTACTGCACGATCAGTGAGAAGACAAACAGCAGGCCCATGACGATGTTGGCGATTTTCATCGGACCATGTGTATTTCATTCCCGGCCAAATGCAAAGTCAGAGGAGGTCCGCTGCCGGGTCCGGCCAAAGGATGCACCTCCACGCGCCCGGCGCGCCGGAGCACGAGCACGCGCACGTGTTCGGGCAGGCGCAGTGCATGGACGGTCGCGGCGCTGCCGCCCTCGATGCGCAGGCCATTGCGCATGAACACCAGGTTGGCGCCGCCCAGGGTTGACGGCTCGGCCTGCGCCTGGTCGATCGTGTCGCGTTGCACGACCAGCTGGCCTGCTGCGCCGGCCACCTGCACGGTGAAGGTGTCGCTGGTGACAGTGAGCTGGATGGCCAGCGGCGCTGCCTGCGGCGGCACATCGGCTGGCGGTGCTTCCCCAGGTTGCAGTGTTTCGGCCCGGCTTCCTGACATTGCCTCGACCAGCTGGAGCACCTGCTCGATCATCCAGGCACGTACCGGCGGCACGGCCAGGCCGAATCCCAGCAACAGCGTGATCAACGCGGCCGCCTGCAGAGCGGGCGACAGTCGCAGCACACGTGGCCGGCGGTTCATGGCCTGTTCGACGGCAGCGCGCGTACTGCGAGCGCTCCGCTGCGTTTCCAGGTCGTTCGCGTCGGCCGCGCCGATGAGGCTCGACAGCCGCGCGGACCGCTGGCGCAGGACGGCCAGCCGCCGGGCGGCGGCGGGCGCCGCAGCCAGTCGTGTATCGAGCTCGGAACGGTCGGTGCCCAGCAGCTCGCCGTCCAGGTAGCGGATCAGTTCGGCATCCGTGATTTCGTGTGTGCTCATGACAATCCTTCTGCGTCCAGCGCCGCGGCCAGTTTGTCGAGGCTGCGGGCGATCATTGTGCCCACCGATCCCGTCGTAGTCCCGACTGCGGCGGCGATTTCGCGGTGGACAAAACCTTCTTCGCGCATGAGCAGCACGGTGCGCTCCTTTTCGCTCAGAGTTTGCAACGCCCTGCGTACTGCGGCCTGCTGCTCGTATGCTTCTGCCTGCTGTGCCGGATCCGGCAAGGGATCCGCGCTGGGTATTCGTGCTGCACCGGCTTCCAGCAGTACGAGTCTGCGCTTGCGCGTGTTGGCCCAGCCACGCACGAGATTGGTCGCCACTGTGAACAACCAGGCACGCGGGTGTCCGTCGCGCGGCGGTTTGTTCATCAGGCGCACGAACGCTTCCTGCGCCGCATCGTGGGCCATGTCGACATCGCCGGTGAGTCGCACCAGGTAGCGGAACAGCGACGCGTGGTGCTCCTCGAACAGTCTGGCCGCGTCCATTCGCTAGAACGTCATCCGCAGACCCACCAGCGGCAGACGCGGCAGTCCTTTCTCGTAGCGATCTTCGAATCGGTACGTTACGGCGCCGCCACGTCCCAGGATGCGCTCGATGGGACGGCTGCCGGAGTACGTGCTGGCGTTATCGCGGCCGAGCACGTTGCGCACCTGGACGTAAGCACTCAATTCGACCGGGCCGACCGCGCGCGCCCACTGCAGGGAAGCATCCATGCTGCGGTAGCCGGGCGTGCGCTGCGCATTGGGCTCTTCTATGCGTGCGCCTTCCGGAGTGCTGCAATGGAATCCGAAGTTCATGCAATCCTGACGGGTCACGTAGTAGGCGCGCGTGAACGGTGCGCCGGACATCGCGGTGTAGGCCACGGCCACGCGCCAGTCGCGCAGTACACGCACACCCAGCATGCCATCGAACACGTGACGCCGGTCGGCCGAGGCCGGGTAAGTCGTCGAGTCTTCGATGATGATTTCCGAGATTCCGTGTGTGTAGCCGAACGCGGCCGACCAGCTGGCTCCGATACGGCGCAGATTGAGCTCGATTCCGCGCGCGCGATTCTCGCC
>JBOICE010000478.1:0-3706 GCA_050739815.1 Pseudomonas sp.
TGCGCTTCCGCGCCAACCAAGCTTCTCGTCAGCGGGAGGCGAATTCTACAGCGTTTCAAACCGCTGTCAACCACCTCATTCAACCGCTTTCGATCGCCTCAGCGAACCGACCAACAAGACCGCTACCACTCCTTGTCAGCCCGGCGCATTCTACACAGCTTGCGCTGCTTTGCAACCCCTAATTTAAAGCTAACTCCTTATTATATAAGAAGTTTTCCGAGAGGCCTGTGCCGGAAGTGGTGCGCATTATAGGCCCAGAAAATTAACCGTCAAGCACTTATTACCCATTTATTCAGCTTTCAGCGTCACTCGCGCAAAAGCCTTCTTGCCGGCTTGGCAGACGTGAACCGAACCACACTCAAAGATGAAGGTACGGTCCACCACCTCACCATCTATACGCACACCACCCGAACCAAGCAAATCGCGCGCGCCAGCCGCATTCTTCACCAACCCCGCCTTATTTAGAAGGGACGCAATCGGCAAAGCCTCAGCAGACACCAGCTCAATCTCCGGCATATCTTCCGGCAGTTCGCCATTCTTCATCCGATTACCTGCCGAACGATGAGCTCCGGCCGCCGCCTCTTCCCCATGGAAGCGCGCAACAATCTCTTCAGCCAGCTTGATCTTGATGTCTCGCGGATTCGCCCCATGCTCGACACTTGCCTTGAACTCCTCGATTTCCGCCATGGAGCGAAAACTCAGCAGCTCAAAGTAGCGCCACATCAAAGCATCAGGAATAGAGACCAGCTTGTTGTACATGACACCCGGCGCCTCCTGGATACCTACGTAGTTACCCAGCGACTTGGACATCTTCTTCACACCATCCAAGCCCTCGAGCAGCGGCATGGTGAGAATGACCTGAGCCTCCTGACCGTAAGAGCGCTGAAGCTCGCGCCCCATTAGCAGGTTGAACTTCTGATCGGTCCCGCCCAGCTCAACGTCGGCGCGCAAGGCAACCGAGTCGTATCCCTGCACTAACGGATAGAGGAACTCATGGATAGCGATTGGCTGATTGGTCGTGTAGCGCTTACTAAAGTCATCACGCTCGAGCATGCGCGCTACGGTGTACTGCGAAGCCAGGCGAATGAAGTCCGCCGGCGTTAGCTGATCCATCCAGGTGGAGTTGAAAGCCACCTCGGTCTTAGCCGGATCAAGGATCTTGAAGACTTGCGCCTTATAGGTCTCCGCGTTATCCAATACCTGCTCACGGGTCAGCGGCGGACGCGTGGCGCTCTTACCACTCGGATCACCAATCATGCCGGTGAAATCACCGATCAGAAAAATCACCTGATGCCCCAGCTCCTGAAACTGCCGCAGCTTATTAATAAGCACCGTATGACCAAGATGCAGATCCGGGGCGGTCGGATCGAAACCGGCCTTAATGCGAAGCGGCTGACCGCGCTTTAGTTTCTCGATCAGCTCAGACTCGACCAAAACCTCTTCCGCGCCACGCTTGATCAGCGCCAGCTGCTCTTCAACCGACTTCATAACAGACCCGTTACCACCTAAAAACCAAAGGGAACCAACCATACAAGATCACGCACTAATTACAAGTTTTGCCCCCGCAGCCCCACTCCATGTGACGAATGCCAAGCCCAAGGCTTGCCTCATGCTGCTTTTGGTTATATTTTATACAGTTATTTCATATTCATCATTTTCTTCATCTCTTTTATTCATCTTTTCAAAGTCAAAATCACCAATGACCCAGACAACCTCCAAAGCGCCCCCGCCGTACCCAAAAAGCCACCTTCTGGCGGCCAGCGGGGTCGCGGCGCTGCTTAGCTTGGCCTTACTCGTATTCCCATCACGCGAAGTAGAGGCCAAGAGGACCCACCTCAACCTTGAGCTCGACAGTGGCTCTGAGCGGCTCGTGCAAGAGAAAGACGATCTCCGACCAGGCGCCACCGCCGCGGATGAGAGCCCTTCGCCGTTTGCCGCGATCGAGAGCTCCAGCGATAATCAGAACAGCGCCGAACAAGACGCGGACAAGAAGAATAAAGAGTCAAACCTGAGTGCCAGCGACACTCCTCCAACCGACCCAAGCCACAAGACCTTGACTGTTGCCAAGGGCGATACCTTGTCCACGGTTTTCGCCAAAGCCGGCCTGTCCGCCACAGATCTGCACGAAGTCATCAATAGCAGTAAAGACGCCAAGCAATTTAAGCAGCTAAAAGTAGGCCAGGTACTTGAGATCAAGCTCACGCCAGAGGGCCAGCTAGAGAGCCTTCAGAGCAAACTGAGCGACCTGGAAAGCATCAGCCTAGCTAAAACCAATAGCGGTTTTGCCTTCAAGCGCGAGCTGACCAAGCCTGCCGTGCGCGCGAGCTACGCTCACGGCGTGATCGACAGTTCTCTGTTTCTTTCAGCCAAGCGCGCCGGCATGTCCCACAACCTGACCATGGATCTTGCCAACGTATTCGGCTACGACATCGACTTCGCCCAAGATATTCGTGAAGGCGACGAGTTCGAGGTGATCTACGAAGAGAAGGTCATCAACGGAAAGCAGGTCGGCGCCGGCAACATCCTCGCGGCTCGCTTCATTAACCGCGGCAAGCCCTTCACAGCCGTGCGTTATACCAACAAACAAGGCTCGACCAGTTACTACACCGCCGACGGCAATAGCATGCGCAAGGCCTTTATCCGCACCCCTGTGGATTTTGCCCGCATCAGCTCACGCTTCTCCATGGGCCGGCGTCACCCAATCCTGAACAAGATTCGCGCGCACAAAGGTGTCGACTATGCCGCGCCGCGCGGCACGCCAATCAAAGCCGCCGGTGATGGCAAGGTTCTGCTCGCCGGCCGCCGTGGTGGCTACGGTAATGCCGTGATCATCCAGCATGGCAATAGCTATCGCACCCTTTATGGGCACATGCAGGGCTTTGCCAAAGGTGTCCGCACCGGAGTGAACGTCAAGCAAGGGCAGGTCATTGGTTACATCGGCACCACCGGCCTATCCACCGGACCGCACCTGCACTATGAATTCCAGGTCAATGGTGTACACGTAGATCCACTGGGTCAGAAAGTAGCCATGGCCGACCCGATCTCGAGCAAAGAGAAACAGCGCTTCCTGCAGATGAGCAAACCAATGATTGCGCGCATGGATCAGGAAAAAGCCACCATGCTGGCCCTGAACAAGCGCTAAGCACGATGCCACGCTATGTAGGGGTGATGTCCGGAACCAGTCTGGATGGACTAGACATTGCCCTACTCGAGCAGGATGGCCAGCCCTCTCTGCTTGCAACTCACTACCTTCCCATGCCCACCGAGCTACGCTCCGAGCTGCTCGCTCTATGCGCCTCAGGCCCAGACGAACTGGCGCGCGCCGCCATCGCCGAGCAGCACTGGGTGCACTTGGCTGCGCAAGGCATCAAGACGCTGCTTAGCCAAGCTGGCCTGCAGCCCAGCGATATTCGCGCCATTGGCAGCCACGGGCAGACAGTCCGTCATGAACCGGCACGCGGCTTCAGTATCCAGATTGGTAACCCAGCGCTCCTCGCGGAGTTGACGGGTATCAGCGTGGTTAGCGACTTCCGCCGCCGCGATGTGGCGGCCGGCGGCCAAGGTGCGCCTTTGGTGCCCGCATTCCATCAAGCGCTGTTCGGTGACGCTCGTAGCCGGCGGGCCGTTCTCAATATCGGCGGCTTCAGTAATCTCAGCCTGCTTGAACCTGACCAACCAGTGCGCGGCTTCGACTGCGGGCCAGGCA
>JBOICE010000479.1:0-6198 GCA_050739815.1 Pseudomonas sp.
GGCGAAAGATCATCGGCAACTCGAGCGCGTGGTCCGCGAGGCGTTTAACCAGCGCCGCAAGACCCTGCGCAATACGCTGAAGGCGCTACTCAGCAGCGACGAGATAGCAGCCGCCAATGTCGATGGCTGCCTGCGCCCAGAGCAACTGGATCTGGCCGCATTTGTCCGCCTGGCGGACAAGCTGTGTGAGCGGACGATCACCGAGTAAAGCCGTAGCGCGCTGCCCGGGAAATACGCTGAGCAATTGACGAATGCATTTGCAAGCCAGACAAGGCTCCGCGACGAGTCATAGTTCGCCATGACGAGAGCGGCAAAGAGGTATGGCGGCAGCAGACATCAACAAATTGAACAGTTATTTTTTAGACAGCGCACTAAACTCGACTCCCGGCTGTTCCGCTATCAGAGCCATTCGCATGCCCGATCCCCGCTATCAGGTCGACGTCAGCGTCGTCACCCGCTTTCTTCCGGAGCAGTCGCAACCGGAGCAGAACCGTTTTGCTTTCGCCTACACCGTGACCATCCTCAACAATGGCCAGCTACCGGCCAAGCTGCTGTCGCGCCACTGGCTGATTACCGACGGCGATGGTCGCGTGCAAGAGGTCCGCGGCCCCGGCGTGGTTGGTCAGCAACCGTTGATTGAGCCGGGGGCGAGCCACACGTACAGCAGTGGAACGATCATGGCCACCAGCGTCGGCAATATGCAGGGCAGTTACCAGATGCTCGCCGATGACGGCAAACGCTTCGACGCGATCATCGCACCGTTCCGCCTGGCCGTACCGGGGGCTCTGCACTGATGACGGTGTATGCTGTCGGCGATCTGCAAGGCTGTCTGGAACCCCTGAAATGCCTGCTGCAACGCGTCGCCTTCGACCCCAGCAAAGACCGCCTGTGGCTGGTCGGCGACTTGGTCAATCGCGGCTCGCAATCGCTGGCAACCCTGCGCTTTCTCTACGCCATGCGCGACGCCCTGGTTTGCGTGCTGGGCAACCACGATCTGCACCTGCTAGCCGTGGCGCACAATATTGAACGCCTGAAGAAAGCCGACACCCTGAGCGAGATCCTTGCAGCGCCCGATCGCGACGAACTGCTCGACTGGCTGCGGCAGCAAAAATTGCTGCACTATGACGCCGAGCGCGACATCACCCTGGTACATGCAGGCATCCCGCCGCAGTGGACGCTGAAGAAGGCGCGCAAATACGCCGCCGAAGTCGAAGAGGCACTACTCGACGACACCCGCCTGCCATTGTTCCTCGATGGCATGTATGGCAACGAACCGACCAAGTGGGACAAGGATCTTAAGGGCGTGACACGCCTGCGGGTGATCACCAACTACTTCACCCGCATGCGCTTTTGCAAAGCCGACGGCACACTGGACCTGAAAAGCAAGGAAGGGCTTGGCAGCGCGCCGCCCGGCTATGCCCCCTGGTTCAGCTACGCCGAACGCAAAACCCGCGGACAGAAGCTGATCTTCGGTCACTGGGCGGCCCTGGAAGGCCAGTGCAACGAGCCCGGCCTGTTTGCCCTCGACACCGGTTGCGTGTGGGGTGGTGCCATGACTTTATTGAATGTCGACAGCGGCGAACGCCACCGCTGCGACTGTACGGAGAACCGCCCATGAGCGATTTCAAACGCATCCCCCCCGAACAGGCCCACGCCCTGCGCGAACAAGGTGCAGTGGTGGTCGATATCCGCGACCCGCAGAGCTACGCCCTTGGCCATATCAGCGGTTCCTATCACCTGGACAACCACTCGCTCCACGATTTCATCGCCAAGGCCGATCTCGACGAACCGCTGATCGTCACCTGCTACCACGGCAACTCCAGCCAAAGTGCTGCCGCGTATCTGGTCAACCAGGGCTTCTCCGAGGTTTACAGCCTGGATGGCGGCTTCGAGCTATGGCGCGCCACCTTCCCGGCCGAGACCGCAACCGAGCAGGCCGAATAAAAATTTTCTGGATGGCGACCCCGCGCCATCCCTGGGCTCTCGCCCTGCTCTGACGAACGGTAATTCGCACTTATCGTTCGTCGCCCCTTGACCTTGCCAATTCCGAACTATCCTTATCCCCAAGGCCATCCAAAATAGGGGAGAGCCGGCACACCGGCTTCTGGGCTATCGGCAGCGACCTTTTAGGTGTTCTGGGGGATTCTCATCCGCCGACTCGTCGGCTGATTGCCAGCACCCGCACGACCGATCCCGCGCCGGCTCCGAGCAACAAGCGAGGTGACGTCATGAGTATTTTCAGCCACTTCCAACAGCGTTTCGAAGCAACCCGCCAGGAGGAGTATTCCCTTCAGGAGTACCTCGAACTGTGCAAGCAGGACCGCAGCGCTTATGCCACCGCGGCTGAACGCCTGCTGCTGGCCATTGGCGAACCGGAGTTGCTCGATACCTCTCACAACTCTCGACTATCGCGGATATTCTCCAACAAGGTGATCCGCCGCTATCCGGCCTTTGCCGACTTCCATGGCATGGAAGAGTGCATCGATCAGATCGTCTCCTTCTTCCGCCATGCCGCCCAAGGGCTGGAAGAGAAGAAGCAGATTCTCTATCTGCTCGGCCCCGTCGGTGGCGGCAAGTCGTCACTCGCAGAAAAACTCAAACAACTGATGGAGAAGGTGCCCTTCTACGTGATCAAGGGCTCACCGGTATTCGAGTCGCCACTCGGGCTGTTCAATACCACCGAGGACGGCGCGATTCTCGAAGAGGACTTCGGCATTCCTCGGCGCTACTTGAGCACCGTCATCTCGCCGTGGGCGACCAAGCGCCTGATCGAGTTCGGTGGCGATATCAGCCAGTTCCGCGTAGTCAAACTCTACCCCTCGATCCTTAACCAGATCGCCATCGCCAAGACCGAACCCGGCGATGAGAACAACCAGGACATCTCCGCGCTGGTCGGCAAGGTCGACATCCGCAAGCTGGAAGACTTCCCACAAAACGACGCCGACGCTTACAGCTACTCCGGCGCCCTGTGCCGCGCCAACCAAGGCTTGATGGAATTCGTCGAAATGTTCAAGGCGCCGATCAAGGTGCTACACCCGTTGCTGACCGCCACCCAGGAGGGCAACTACAACAGCACCGAGGGTCTTGGTGGCCTGCCGTTCAGCGGCATTCTGCTGGCCCACTCCAACGAGTCGGAATGGCATAGCTTCCGCAACAACAAGAACAACGAAGCCTTTATCGACCGGATCTACATCGTCAAGGTGCCCTACTGCCTGCGCGTCAGCGACGAGATCAAGATTTACGACAAGTTGCTGCACAACAGTTCTCTGGCCAAGGCTCATTGCGCCCCAGACACCCTGAAGATGCTGGCCCAGTTCTCTGTGCTTTCACGCCTGAAAGAACCCGACAACTCCAATGTCTACTCGAAGATGCGTGTCTACGACGGCGAAAACCTCAAGGACACCGATCCCAAGGCCAAGTCGATCCAGGAATACCGTGACAACGCCGGAGTCGACGAAGGCATGAATGGTCTGTCGACCCGCTTCGCCTTCAAGATCCTCTCCAAGGTGTTCAACTTCGACCCGCACGAAATCGCCGCGAACCCGGTGCATTTGTTGTATGTGCTGGAACAACAGATCGAGCAGGAACAATTCCCGGCGGAAATGCGCGAACGCTATCTGCGCTATATCAAGGAATACCTGGCGCCGCGCTATATCGAGTTCATCGGCAAGGAAATCCAGACCGCCTACCTCGAGTCTTACAGCGAGTACGGCCAGAACATCTTCGATCGCTACGTGCTGTACGCCGACTTCTGGATTCAGGACCAGGAATACCGCGACCCGGAAACCGGCGAAATTCTCAATCGCGTGGCCCTCAACGAGGAGCTGGAAAAAATCGAGAAGCCGGCCGGGATCAGCAACCCGAAGGATTTCCGCAACGAGATCGTCAACTTCGTGCTGCGTGCCCGCGCCAACAACAATGGCAAGAACCCGACCTGGCTCAGCTACGAGAAGCTGCGCGTGGTGATCGAGAAGAAGATGTTCTCCAACACCGAGGATCTGCTGCCGGTCATCAGCTTCAACGCCAAGGCGAGCAAGGAGGATCAACAGAAACACAACGACTTTGTCTCCCGCATGGTCGAGCGTGGCTACACCGACAAGCAGGTTCGCCTTCTGTCAGAATGGTATCTGCGGGTTAGAAAGTCGCAGTAACCCGCCACCGGCCTGGCCGGTCGTTGTTGCCGCAGAGCCTGCGCCCAATAACGGACGCAGGCTCGAAGGAGCGCCCATGAGCTATGTGATCGACCGACGCCTGAACGGCAAGAATAAAAGCACGGTAAACCGCCAGCGCTTCCTGCGGCGTTATCGTGATCACATCAAGAAGGCTGTGGAGGAAGCCGTCAGCCGCCGCTCCATCACCGATATGGAGCACGGCGAACAGATCAGCATTCCCGGTCGCGATATCGACGAGCCGTTGCTGCATCATGGCCGTGGCGGCAAGCAGACCATAGTCCACCCCGGCAACAAGGAGTTCACCGCCGGCGAGCGCATCCCGCGCCCAGCGGGCGGTGGCGGTGGCAAAGGCGCCGGCAAGGCCAGCAACTCTGGCGAGGGCATGGACGAGTTCGTCTTCCAGATCACTCAGGAGGAGTTTCTCGACTTTATGTTCGAGGACCTGGAACTGCCCAACCTGGTGAAACGCCACCTAACCGGCAGCGACACCTTCAAAACGGTGCGCGCGGGGATCAGCAATCAAGGCAACCCCTCGCGAATCAATATCATCCGTACTCTGAGATCGGCCCATGCGCGACGTATCGCGCTGTCCGGCAGCAGCCGCGCCAAACTGCGCGCGGCCGAGGATGAGCTGGAGCGCCTGAAACGTGAAGAACCCGACAATATTGGCGATATTCAGGCCATCGAGGTGGAGATCGCCCGCCTGCGTGCCCGGATCATGAGAGTACCGTTCCTCGACACGTTCGACCTCAAATATAACCTGCTGATCAAGCAACCGAACCCCAGCTCCAAGGCGGTGATGTTCTGCCTGATGGACGTCTCCGGCTCCATGACCCAGTCCACCAAGGACATCGCCAAGCGCTTTTTCATCCTCTTGTACCTGTTCCTCAAACGGAACTACGAGAAGATCGAGGTGGTATTTATCCGCCACCACACCAGCGCTCGTGAGGTCGATGAGGAGGAGTTCTTCTACTCCCGGGAAACCGGCGGCACCATAGTCTCCAGCGCCCTCAAGCTGATGCAGGAAGTCATGGCCGAACGCTATCCGATCAACGAATGGAACATCTACGCCGCCCAGGCCTCGGACGGTGACAACTGGAACGATGACTCGCCTATTTGCCGTGACATCCTGCTCAAGCAAATCATGCCGTTCATGCAGTACTTCACCTACGTCGAGATCACCCCGCGCGAACACCAGGCGCTGTGGTTCGAATATGAGCAGGTCTGTGAGTCCTTCGCCGACACCTTCGCCCAGCAGCAGCTGGTGTCTGCCGGAGACATCTACCCGGTGTTCCGCGAACTCTTCCAGCGCCGGCTAGCGACATGAGGGGACTCGAAAAATGACTCCCAGCGAAAAGAAACGCCAGCCGATCTCCACCGGCTCGGAGTGGACCTTCGAGCTGATTCGCGCCTACGACCGTGAAATCGGTCGACTCGCCGAAGGCTATGCGCTGGACACCTACCCGATTCAGATCGAGGTGATCACCGCCGAGCAGATGATGGATGCCTACGCCTCCGTCGGCATGCCGATCGGCTATCACCACTGGTCCTATGGCAAACACTTCCTCAGCACCGAGAAGTCCTACAACCGCGGACAGATGGGCCTGGCCTACGAAATCGTGATCAACTCCGACCCCTGCATCGCCTACCTGATGGAAGAGAACACCATGTGCATGCAGGCCTTGGTGGTGGCGCATGCCTGCTACGGGCACAACAGCTTCTTCAAGGGCAATTACCTGTTCCGCACCTGGACCGACGCCAGCTCGATCATCGATTACCTGGTGTTCGCCAAGCAGTACATCGTGCAATGCGAGGAACGCTACGGCATCGACGCAGTGGAAGACCTGCTGGACTCCTGCCATGCCCTGATGAACTATGGTGTGGATCGCTACAAACGGCCCTACCCGATCTCCGCCGAAGAAGAGCGGCAGCGGCAGAATGAACGCGAAGAACACCTGCAAAAGCAGATCAATGACCTCTGGCGCACCATCCCCAAAGGCGCCCGCAAAGGCGGCGAGCGCGACAA
>JBOICE010000480.1:0-6506 GCA_050739815.1 Pseudomonas sp.
GGCCAGTTCCCTTACGAATGCGCGCGGGTTCTCGAGGTGCTCGATTGTTTCGACCGCCGCTACCACGTCCGCGATTTCGTCAGTGAGATCAACGCGGGGAATATTCAGATCGATCTTCTGGAATTCGCCGCATGCGGGAAAGCCGTCATATTGAACAACGTCGGCTCCGACGTAATGGCTGAAACGATCTGCGCGCAGCAGGATCTGTCGGGGCCGGTGCACGTACCACGGCTTCAGCAGGCTCAGCACAGGTTCCTCGCAGGTGATGAAGAAGAGCCGCAAGCTGCATCTGTGGCTCACACAGCTCACGTGCGCGAGCGGGGCCTGCTGCTCCGAGTGTTCGAACGAGCTGGGGGTCGCGAACCAGGGTTGTCAGCCCGGTAGCGACGGCCCGCGCATCGCCGGCCGCGGTGAGGATGCCGCAATCTGCAGTTACGATCTCGGCACCGCCGCCGATGCTCGAAGTCACTACCGGCAATCCGGCGTACAGGGCTTCGACAAAGGCAATTCCGAACGGCTCGGGGCCCGTGTTGGGTTGGCAGAAGATGTCTGCCGCGGCCAGCAAATGCGGCACATCCGAGCGCTGTCCGAGGAAGCGCACCCGGGATGTTATCCCTCCGTGCCGCGCCGCGGTCCGCAGCTCGGAGAGGTACCGTTTTTCTCCCGGCCTCTGTGCACCGCCCACCACCCAGCACTCCCAGTTCGGCAGTCCATTCAAGCAGCTCAGGGCATCGAGCAACACTGCCTGACCCTTCCAGTGCTCCAGGCGGCTCACCTGCAGGAGGACAACAGTGTGCGCGGGCGTACCGAACTCGCTGCGGACTTCGGCTCGTGTCGCGCTCACCGATGGCGGCGCTATCGGCAGATACCAGACTGCCACAGGTACACCGGGGAAGGCGCCGACCCATGAAGCTGCTGTAAACCGGCTGTTGGCAATCACCAGGTCCGGCCGCGTTAGTGAGGCCATGCGTTCCACCCAATGCCCCGTGAACGCGCTGTGCATTGTAATCGCAAGACGGCAACCTGCGTCGCGCACAACCGGCGCGAAGATCGCATGCGGCCACGCATTGTGAGTGATGACTGCATCAGGCCGCGTGACTGCCAGGACCTGACGCAAACGCTTGCGGGCGCGCATGACTGTGTGCGGACGACTGACCCGGGCCGGGCCGAGGTCGTGAACGACAGCGCCGGCCGCCGTGAGCTCGTCCCATTGCCGCCCGCGAAAACACAGGCCGAACTGCGGTTCCATCTGCGGCACCTGGAGACGCAAACGTGCCAGCGTGGTGAGCAGCGTTTCCACCCCGCCGTAGAGATTTCCCGCAGAGAGATGGAGTACTCTCACCGGGCCACAGCGCGATAGATCGCCAGGCTTCGTTCAGCCATGATGCGGTGATCGAAACGAGCAGTGGCTTGTTTGATCGCTTCTTGTGACAGGCGCGCGCGCAGTCCAGGTTCGTTGAGCAGGCGGCGAGCGGCGCGTACGAAGGCAGTCACATCATCGGGCGGCACGGTCAGGCCGGTTTCATCATGACGGCTGACCCAGGGCACGCCGCTGTGCGGGACCGCCGCATTGATCACTGGGCAGCCGGACGCTAGCGCTTCCACCTGCACCAGTCCAAACCCTTCGCTGCGAACGTTGCTCGGGAACCAGAGTGCTGTCGCGGCGTGGTAGGCACCCACCAGCTCATCCTGGGACGCCTGCCCGTGCCAGATCACGCGCTCGGCAATACGCAGCTCGGCGGCCAGTTGCTGCCAGTTCTTCGCCATGGGCCCGGTGCCGATCACGACCAGCGTGCCCGGCAACTGAGCCAGCGCCTGAAGCGCGATATTCAACGCCTTGTAATAGACCAGTCGCCCGACGCACAGCCAGATTGGTTCACTATGCCAGCGGCGCATCGCTTCGGTGTGAGCCAATGCTTGCAGTGATGGCTGCTGAAACGGGGTGGTGTCGATGCCGTGAGGCAGTGGTTCGGCCTTGTGACGGAAACGCTGCAGCAGATCGGATCCGTCGATGTACAACGGACTGGACGCCAGCACCCGGACTGCACGTCGATATAGCGCAGATTCCAGCGGACGCACCAGGTGACGCAGCATGAGTTGCCGGACAATGTCCGAGTGGTGCGAGACGACCAGTGGCCGCAGGCGCTGGTCCGCAAGTACCGCGAGCATCATCGTGACGTTCGGCGTGTGCAGGTGCCAGACATCCGGTGTATCCCGACGGACATCATTCAGAATCGAGGGCAGGCCGGGCGTCAGGTCGAGCCGCGCCAGGTTGCAACGACGGCCAGCCCGGTAGATGCGCACGGGTCCGTCCGTATCCTGCCTGTCGAGTGTCTGCGCGAACGGATGGAAGGCGACATCCCGTCCATCGGCAGTCTCATGGTTTGCGACCACCACGCGCACGTCCACACCGAGTGCTGCCTGCGAGCGGGCGAGTGTCTGCGTATGCGCTTCTATACCGCCGAAGGCCGGCGGGTAGTATTTGCCCAGGTGGACGACTTTCAAAATTGCACTTCGATTCGGCAACGAGGTCAATCAACTACGCCGCGATTACTCGCGGGGCTGGGACTGGGCGCAGGGCGAGGCGCCTGGGCAACCACATCCTCTGCCATTATTCGCGCAGTGATCCGAAGCCCGAGCGATGCGGTCGCGGGCCCAGCCCGTGGTGGTCGGCTTGCCCGAAAAGCCGTAGCCCGGCATCGACGGAATCACCACATCGAACGCATCCACTGCGCTGGCGCCCTGCGCCGTGGGATTGGTCAGCGGATCGATGATCTTCAGCTGCTCGATGGGCGAGCCGGGCCACCCGTGCGTGACGATGAGCGGCATCGCGCCTTCGTGCTTGGAACGAACGTGAATGAAGTAAATGTCCAGTCCATCGATCTCGGTGATGAACTGCGGCAGCGCGTTCAGTCTCGCCTCGCATCTGCGCCAGTCGTAATCTGTCGCCCAATAGCGCGCGAGTTTCTGCATGGCCGCGAGCTGCGGACCCTGCGACTGATCATTCACCGTTTCCCGTTCGGGCCACCGTGTCGGGTTGATGCGCCTGCGCAATTCGGCAAGTTCTGTGTCCGGAACATCCACCTGAAACGGGCGAAGTGCGGTCTTGTCCGCGGCCGGCTCCCTGCGTTGCGCGGCACCACCGGTGGGGGCCATCTCATCCTCATTCGAGTTTGTGGGGGCTCTTCGATTCTGCCAGGCGCTAATCAGCCCAGCGCGACTACTCGCAGGGGCGGGACTGAACGCAGATCGAGGCTCTGACAGTCAGAATGGACCATCTCAAGCACGAGATCTTCGAAACCGAACTGGGGTGTCCAGCCCAGCACTTCCCGCGCTTTCGAAGCGTCACCAATCAGGAGGTCGACTTCTGCAGGACGATAAAAAAGCGGATCGACGGTTACATGGTCCTGCCAGTTCAAACCAGCCGCCGAGAAAGCAAATTCGCAGAATTCCCTGACCGAGTGTGTTTCCCCCGTCGCCACGACGTAATCATCAGGTGCAGACTGCTGCAGCATGAGCCACATCGCCCGCACGTAGTCCCGCGCGTGACCCCAATCGCGCCGGGCCTCCAGGTTGCCCAAGCGAAGTTCCTCCGTCTTGCCGGCCATGATGCGAGCCACTGTCGATGTGATCTTGCGCGTGACGAACTCGTGTCCCCGGCGCGGTGACTCGTGATTGAACAGGATCCCGGTGGACGCGTGCAGGCCATACGCTTCCCGGTAGTTCCTCGTGAGCTCGTAACCGGCCGACTTGCTGATGCCGTAGGCCGAGCGCGGATGGAATCTCGTCGTCTCCCGCTGTGGTACCTCTTCGACTTTGCCGAACATTTCACTCGAGCCCGCGAAGTAGAACCGGCACTCCGGGCACACCTCCTTGATGACCGCAAGCATGGAGTGTGTGCCATCGATGTTGGTGTTCAGCGTGGAGAACTCGTCATCGAACGAGTAGCTGACAAAGCTCTGCGCGGCGAGGTGATAACACTCGTCCGGCTTGACCCGTTGCATCACTGTGAACAGACTGGGAAAACTCTCCAGCGACCCGGCGTGCAACGTGAGGCCATCCGTCAGGTGTGTGATGCGCTGCAGGCGGTGCAGAGGATCTTGCAGAGCGACCCGGCGCACGAGACCGTGCACCTGGTACCCTTTGGCCAGCAGCAGCTCTGCCAGATAGGAGCCATCCTGACCCGTAATTCCTGTGATGAGCGCTTTTTTCTGCGACAACTCGAGCTCCGTTCGTGCGGGACGACGTAGTGGTGACCGGCGAGGCGCTCACACCTCGGCCGCGTTGTACTTGTATTGGTAGTCGGTATAGGGAGCGTATCTGGGCAGCTGGCCGTCGGGGTCGTTCAGGACAGCGCCCAGAATGCGCGCGCCCACGGCTTGCAGCTGACGGACAGCCTGCTGGCCGGCTTCGCGTTCGGTCCGGCCCGCGCGCACCACGAGGATGACGCCGTCGCAGCAGGAGCCGAGGATCGCCGCGTCCGGTCCGGCCAGGAGGGGCGGCGTGTCGAGGACCACGATGTCGTAGTTCTTGCGGAATTGCTCGAGCACTTCGCGCATGCGGACACCGCCCAGCAGTTCGGACGGATTGGGCGGCAGCATACCGGACGTGAGGAAATCCACGCCTTCGAGGGGCAGCGTGTGGCACACTTGCTCCCACGCGGCCTGGTGCAGCATCAGCTCGGTGAGTCCCGGCTCTCTCGGCACGCCCAGCAGCTTGTGCAGACGTGCTCTGCGCAGGTCGCAGTCCACCAGCAGCACCCTGAGACCCTGTTGGGCATAAGCGGCCGCGAGATTTGCCGCTGTAGTCGTCTTCCCTTCTTCAGGAGTCGAGCTGGTGACAACCAGCGTGCACAGTGACTGGGTGGCGTTGGAGAAGAGCAGGTTTGTTCGGATCTTGCGGAATGCTTCCGCATGCGGCGTCTCGCGATTTGTGATTACGACCAGCTCCGATGAACTCGCAGGCTGCGCATTCGCAGGCCGACCGATCATCCGCCGAACGTTCCCAAGCAGCGCGATTCCCAGATCAGCGCGTCCCGGAATACGAGGGATGATCCCCACACTGACCAGGCTCAGTGCCTGCTCCATCTCCTCGCGCCTGTGGATCCGTGTGTTGAGCGACTCGAGGACGTACGCGCCGATGCCGCCAAGCATCAGCCCGAGCAGGAGTCCGAGTGTGAGGTTGCCCGCCCGTGCTGCACCTTCGGGACTCAGCGGGACCGTAGCCAGATCGATCACTTCTACCTGACCGGCTTCGACGGCCTCGGCAATGCGCGCGCGCTGGTATTCCTCGCGCAATTGATCGACCGTCCCCTGCAGGGAGCGCACGGATTCGCCGAGCCTGGTCTGCTCGACTTCCACACCGGGCAACGCCGCCAGGTTGGCTGAGGCCCGGGAGCGCAGTTCCTGGAGCGCCTGCGCCTTCGCGTCGAGCGTGGTCAGATGACTACGGAACGCGGCCTCGAGCCGGCTGGTCGTGGCGCGGATCTGCTGGTCCAGCCGCGTTACGTCCGGGTGCGTGTTGGCCGCACGCCAGGGTCCGCTCACCAGCGAATCGCGGGTCGATTCGTAAAGCTGGATCTGATTGAACAGCCCTGTAACAACGGCGCTTTCGGAAATCTCGGGCGCGGTCGCGAGTGACTGCAGGTGATCGCCGACCTCGCCCGGCTTCGCTCCGCCGAGCTGCTCCAGGATCCCGCGATACATGCGCCGGTTGGCGTTCAGTTCCTCACTCCGCACATCGAGATCCATGAGGCCGGCCTGCTGCGCAGCCAGCCACTCGCTCGACGAGTAGACCCGTTCACGGGTCCGAAACGCGGTCAGCCCGCGCTGTGCTTCGGCCAGCAGCGAATCAGTCTGAGCCATCTGATCTTCGAGAAACAACCGGCGCCGCCGCGACAACTGGCGAGCCGCGTTGATGTTTCGCTCGCGGAACGCATCGACCACCGTATTCACGACCCGGGCTGCAAGCTCAGGTGTCTCGGACGTGTAATCGATTTCGACCACATCCGTTCCGTCCCGCGGCCGCGCGCGCAGGCCGCTGCGCAGCAGATCGATGGCGAGCTGACGATCCAGAACGCTGAGACGAACTTGCCCCGGATCCTTCGGCCTTTCCCGCACCCGGAAGCGGATTCCGCCGAGCCCGACGCGCGCGCCGTACGGTGCGCGCACCGCAGTTGCTCGAGGGCTGGTAACGAGCACGCCGTTGGCCTCGAAAACGATCGTCAAGGAAGCGGGACCGGAATTCGAGGAGGTCTGGATGTCCTGGAGAAACGAGAGCGGCACGTCGTTGTCGAGGGGCGCGAGCCGTAAGCCCACACGATCGACAACCTGCCCGAGGACCTGCGCGCTGCTGACGATCTCGAGCTGTGAAAGCAGGAAATCCGCGCTGCGTCCGGTTAAGGCAGCACCGGCAGCCGGATTGAGCCCGCCTGCCATCGCCTGCTGCGTATCCTCCAGGCGGATGACTGCGCGGGCCCGATAGATCGGCCTCTCGAAATACAGACG
>JBOICE010000481.1:0-3979 GCA_050739815.1 Pseudomonas sp.
AAAAGTCCGCCCAGTGTTGCAGCGCTATGCCGAGCAAAACGACTTCGATTGGTTGGCGCTGGCCGCGCTGGCCTTCAAAGAGTCGACCATGAACCCTGGGGCGCGTGGCGCCGGCGGCGCTACCGGACTGATGCAAATCACTCCGGCGGCAGCGCGTAGCGTTGGGGTCAGCAATGTGCAGGTGTTGGACGGCAATGTGCAGGCAAGCGCCAAGTACTTGGCCATGCTGCGCCGCAATTTCTTTAAGAGCGCGCAGATCAATGAGCGCGAACGCATGGCCTTTGTCCTGGCGGCCTACAATCTCGGTCCCCAGCGCGTGCAAGGCTTTCGGGCCGAGGCCCGTCGCCGGGGGCTGAACCCTAATCAATGGTTCTTCCAGGTCGAACGTATTGCCATGGAGCAGGTGGGAATGGGCGCGGTCGGTTACGTCAACGCGGTCAACAAGTACTACTTGGCCTATGACCGTGAGCGTTATCGATTGGAGCCGCAGGAGCGGCCAGCCAACTCGCGAAAATGATCTGATTATTCGATTATGAATAGCGATAATTTGTGGTTTTACTATCGAAAATATCTTCTAAGCTATGGCCCTCCAACACCCCAACCAGCAAAAGGACTGTAGCAATGAATAACCCGATCAAAGCCGTGCTTTCTACCCAAGCGGGTTACGGCATTACCCTTCTACGCGTGATCACTGGTCTGACTTTCGCCGCGCATGGCGCGCAGAAACTGTTCGCCTGGTTTGGCGGTTACGGCTTGGTTGGCGTTGGGCAGTGGATGGAGAGCATCGGCATTACCCCTGGCTACCAAATGGCGCTGTTGGCCGGTAGTGCGGAGTTCTTTGGCGGCCTGGCGTTGGTTGTTGGCCTGTTGGTTCGCCCGGCCGCTGTTGCGCTGGTGGTAGCTATGCTGGTGGCCTTGTTCACCGTGCATTGGGTCAACGGCTTCTTTATCACCGCGAATGGCTTTGAGTACGCGATGATCTTGGCGTTGATCAGTGCCGTATTGCTGATCGAAGGGGCCGGCAAGTTGTCGCTGGACCGCCGTATCGCCGGCTGAATCACGCGCTAAATGAAAGCCCGCGCATCAGGCCGTGTGAAGACACGACCCGAGGCGCGGGCTTTCGGCGTTTTAGGGTTTGCCCTGGTTGCGGGCGGTGGCGAGTTGTATGGCTGCATCCAGGCGCAGGCGTTCACGCTCATTGAACCGATCTTCAGCCAGTTGGGTGATGGCGTTGGCTTTATCCGTAGGGCTCAGCCCTTCCTCAGCTTCGATTTTGGCTTTCGCGGCGCTGTAGCTCGCCACACGTTGATTCCAACCGGCACGCTGCTGATCCAGCGCTTCCAGTCGAGCGGTGGCCTCGGTGCCTACCAACTGTTGGCGTAGCGCGCGGATCTGCTCGGCGCTGGCTCCTTGCGCTTGCAGTTGCGCGGTCTGTGTGTGCAGTTCGTTTTGCAGTTGCGGCAGCACGCTGTCTTGCAACTCCGCGGGCAGGCTTTCGCGCAGGTGATCCAGCGCTGCGCCTTTGGCGGCCGCATCGAGGCTGTCGTCACGGCTGATGGCCAAGCGTTGCAAATTGAACTGGTTATAGGCCTCTTCTTGAGCAAAAAACGCCTGATGCGCTTCTGGGCTGAACAGCCGCGCCCGTAATGCCTGTACCGCAGCTTCACGCTGACGGAATGCGTCCAGGCTGCTCATCTGCGGCAGGTCGCGCTCCATTAGTACCAGTTCACCTTTGTAGCTCAGGTAGTGATCGAGCAGGACCAGGGCCTGGTTCTCTGCGGGCTGTTCGAGCTGGCTGGAGATGTAGTCGCGCAGCCGTTTGACGCTGTTTTGCACTGACTCCTCGCCAATTGAGCTCAAGAAGTAATCGAAGATGTGCCGAATGTCCTCGCTGACCAGCAGGTTGCCGGCGGCGTCGACCTGAAAGCTGCCATCGATCTGTGTGCCCTTGAAGGAGGGGGGGAGCGGTTGCAGCGTGGCCGGTAAGCCTGTTGCCGGCACCTTGCTTGGCTCAGTCGAGGTTTGACTGCTGGAGGGCTCGGTCGTGTCGATTATTGGCGCGGCTGCCGGGGCCATGCTGAGCGGTGTATCGCGTGGTTGCGGGTAGAGCATCAGCGCCACGCAGGCGGCGAACGCAACAGGCAGAAGCAGCAAGAGTTTCTTCACGGGTACCACTCATGTTGAGCATGATTCATGTTGAACGGGGTCACGCTGAGTGAGGCATATTGCGCGGGCTTGCATTGAGCTTGGTCGGCGCAAGCCGGGGCCCACAGCCGGGCCCCGGTACAAGCCTTTACAGGCCGACGTTTTTCAGGCGGTTTGCCTGCTGGCGGTAAACCGTTGTGGGGTCGGTCTCGAACAGGCTGGTCAGGCCAAAGGCCTGGTTAACTTCATCGAGGTGGTTCATTCGATAGTCATCGCGGATCACCTGGCCCAAGTGCGAGCTGCAGCGGCCGACCAGACCATCGCTGGCGCTACCGTTGAAGGTCAGCGCTGTGGCGCCGAGCAGTATGTCGCTGGGGTCCAGGATGTTGGTCAGCGGGCTGGTGCCGCCCCAGGAGTAGTAGCGCACGCCATTGACGCTGTAAGCGCCTTCGCCGCACGCAGTAGTGGGAATGCCCTGCGGGAACTTGGCGTTGAATACGGCAGCGCCAGCGCTGTTCAACGATTGCAGCGAGCCCAGTGCATTTTGCGGGGTGGTGCTGGAGCTGGCGGACAAGAAGTTGATCAGCCCGCCGAGGCCGTTGACGATCCCGCTCAACAGGGCTTCACCCGCCGAGCCGGGCGGCACCTGGCGGATGAAATCGGCGGTGGCCGAGCCTTTGTGCGGCGCGCCAACACTGGTTGCGGAGGCGATAAGGTCGGGGCGTACGGCGGCGACATAACGGATAGTCGGGCCGCCATGGCTATGGCCAATCAGGTTGACCTTGGGCTTGCCGCTGATCGCGACTATGTCTTCCACTTGCGCCAGCAGCTGTTCGCCACGTGCTTCGGAGGTGTCGAGTTGGCTGACTTCGGTGATGTAGACCTGGGCGCCGTCACTGCGCAGGGCTGAAGGAATGCCGTACCAGTAATCGATGCCGAGAATGCTGTCGAAACCCAGCATGCCGTGGGCGAGAACCACGGGGTACTTGGTCTGGGTGTAGCCGGATGAGCCGAACCAGCCTGCTTCGGTCTGGCTTGAAATAAGCAAGCCAGAAGCGAGGCAGAGGGCGAGCAGGGTTTTATTGTTATTCATGTGCGCTCTCGTAAGGGGGTGAATGAGGCAAGAGGTGCAATCCTGGCAAGCCGCCACGCCCATCCGAGGGCGCGTACTTCAGGGCAAGGCACAGCGCACAATCCATGCCATTTTCAACCGAAGGGAAGCAGCGGCTCTGGGGCGAGCTTTAGCGCGCGAATGCTGGGCGTTCAGGGACGCTGTCGGCGCGGGGCGCTGTTACGTGGTGAAACGACAACGCTGTGGTTCGGGTGTAATTGCCAGCGTTCGAGTAGCCGATAGTGCGTGCCGCGGGCGGTGTTTTCCGAGGCGAACAAGGCAAAATCGGTGACTGGCCAATCGAAGGATGGGTTGGCATCGACCGTAAACAGAGCGCAGTGGCGAGCCAGGGTCAGGTGCGGGTGGAATGGGCGGCTTTCCAAGCTGAAATCCGCGCTGAGTAATTCATTGCGTAGCTGTTGGGCCAGCGTCAACAGGGCGGCTGGCGTTTGGCTGGGGGCGAGATAGAGCAGGCCATTGCGCCAGCGCTGTAGCGACTCCAAATGCAGAGTAAAGGCCTGCGCCTGCAGATTGGCGGCGAGAGCTTTCAAGTCGTCCAGCCGCCCACGCGGCTGGCTACCGAGAAAGGCCAGGGTCAGGTGTAGGTTGCTCGCGGCCACCGGACGGCCCTCCAGCTGCAAATCGTCACGCCAGGCGGTGATGCTCCGGGCCAGATCGGCCGGGCATGCGAGGGCAAAGAACAAGCGCAGAGGGGGGGTGCTC
>JBOICE010000482.1:0-6061 GCA_050739815.1 Pseudomonas sp.
ATCACGACGATCGGACGCAGGCCGGCTTCGAAGGCCTTCTTGGTCACGAAACGGGTTTGTGGCATCGGCCCGTCTTGGGCGTCGACCAGCAGCAGAACGGAGTCGACCATCGACATCACGCGCTCTACTTCACCACCGAAGTCGGCGTGACCGGGGGTGTCGACGATGTTGATGTGGTAGCCGTTCCAGTTGATCGCGGTGTTCTTCGCCAGGATGGTAATACCGCGCTCTTTTTCCTGGTCGTTGGAGTCCATCACGCGCTCGTCGTTGAGCTCGTTGCGCTCCAGGGTGCCGGATTGGCGCAGGAGTTTATCGACCAGGGTGGTTTTACCATGGTCAACGTGGGCGATGATGGCGATGTTGCGTAGATTTTCGATCACTTGTGTATCTCGATCAGAGGATTTGGTTCGCCGCTAAGTCTAGGCGGCCAGTATGAATAATGAGTGGCTCAACTGCCCCGTCGGTCGGGGGGGCGGTGGCGGATACTGCCGCCAAACAGACCCGGCGTTTTATGCCGGACGATAAACGCGCACATTGGCATGCCCCTCGCTGAGCAAGTGGTGGGCATGCAGGCGGCTCATCACGCCTTTGTCGCAATACAGCAGGTACTGGCGGCTATCATCCAGTTCCTTAAAGCGACTGTTGAGTGCGAAGAACGGCAAAGGTTGAACCTCGATACCGTTCAGCTCCAGCGGCAGATCTTCCTGGGCATCCGGGTGGCGGATGTCCAGAACGATCTGCCCAGGCAAGGCTTCACTCACTTCCTCAACCTGGATGTCTTCGCCCAGCTCGTCGATCACCCGATCGATCGGCACCAGGCGGGCGCGCTCCAAAGCGCGCTCCAGCACGGCCATATCGAACTGGGCCTCTTCATAGACGACGCGTTCGGGCTTGGCGCGGGTGGTCGGGTTCACCGATATCACCCCACAGTATTCCGGCATGTGCTTGGCAAACTCGGCGGTACCGATCTGCGTCGCCATGTCGATGATGTCTTGCTTGTGGCTGGCGATCAGCGGACGGATCACCAGTTTGTCGGTGGCTCGGTCGATCACCGCCAGATTCGGCAAGGTCTGGCTGGACACCTGGGAAATCGCCTCACCGGTGACCAACGCATCGATATCCAGGCGATTGGCAATATTAGTGGCGGCGCGCAACATCATGCGTTTGAGCACCACGCCCATATGGCTATTATCGACCTTACCGAGAATCTCGCCGACCACTTCCTCGAACGGTACGCTGACGAACAGCACTCGCTGCGAGCGCCCGTACTTGTCCCAAAGATAGTGCGCAACCTCCATCACCCCCAGTTCATGGGCACGCCCACCGAGGTTGAAGAAGCAAAAGTGGCTGACCAACCCGCGGCGCATCATTTGATAAGCCGCTACCGTCGAGTCGAAACCGCCAGACATCAGCACCAGCGTGTGCTCGATGGCGCCCAGCGGATAACCACCAATGCACTCATGCTGATGATGGATGACGAACAGGCGCTGGTCGCGAATCTCCAAGCGCACCACGACTTCGGGCTCTTTCAGTGAAATCCCGGCCGCCCCGCATTGCTGCCGCAACTGGCTGCCGACATAACGCTCGACATCCATCGAGCTGAAGCTGTGCTTACCCGCGCGCTTGCAACGCACGGCAAAGATTTTGCCTGGCAGCAGGTCGGCGTAATGCGCCTTGCACTTGTGCACGATGTCATCGAAATCAGCCAGCGGGTATTCGTTCACTTCGAGAAACTGGCCAATACCCGGGGTATGGGTCAGACGCTCGATCATCTCGCGCAGCACTTTCGGCTCGGTCTGTTTGGTTTCGACGTCGAGGTTGTCCCACACGCCATCCACCACGAGGTCCGGGTCCAGGTCACGCAGCACCATGCGGATGTTCTTCGCTAGCTGGCGGATGAAGCGCTTACGCACCGGCCGGCTTTTGATGGTGATTTCAGGGAAGACTTTAACGATAAGTTTCATGAAAACAGCGCGCGTGAGGCCAGCCGAAAAAGAGGGGGGCGGATTATAGCGGAAATTGCTCAAGGTTTAACCAGTTATCGAACACAAACATCTGCAGCGCACCAAAATAAGGCGTGTCGATTCTTTGCTGCTCCACATTAGTGCGCAGGCCGCGCTAAATTGATCGCGCAGCCCCCGTTACGCCTGACTTTCACGGGTTAAGCCCGCTTCGGGGCACTGGCATGCAATTTGCTCCCTTGTGAGGCAGGTTGCCCTGGCGGAGTATGCCCCGCCCGGCTTCACCCGTTTATTTTGGGGGCTAACACTTAATTAAGCCCCCATCCATCTGGAGGACACCATGTCGAAGTCGCTTCAACTCATCAAAGAACACGACGTGAAGTGGATTGATCTGCGCTTCACCGATACCAAAGGCAAACAGCACCACGTGACCATGCCGGCCCGTGATGCAGCGGATGAAGACTTCTTCGAAGTCGGCAAGATGTTCGACGGCTCCTCCCTGGCCGGTTGGAAAGGCATCGAAGCCTCCGACATGATCCTGCTGCCGGACGACAGCACCGCCGTGCTCGACCCGTTCACCGAAGAGCCGACCCTGATCCTGGTCTGCGACATCATCGAACCGTCGACCATGCAAGGCTACGACCGCGACCCGCGCGCCATCGCCCACCGCGCCGAGGAATACCTGAAGACCACCGGCATCGGTGACACCGTATTCGTTGGTCCGGAACCAGAATTCTTCATCTTCGACGAAGTGAAATTCAAATCCGACATCTCCGGCTCCATGTTCAAGATCTACTCCGAACAAGGCTCCTGGATGTCCGACGCCGACATCGAAACCGGCAACAAAGGTCACCGCCCAGGCGTTAAAGGCGGCTACTTCCCGGTTCCGCCGTTCGACCATGACCACGAAATCCGTACTGCCATGTGTAATGCCATGGAAGAAATGGGTCTGGTCATCGAAGTTCACCACCACGAAGTGGCGACTGCCGGCCAGAACGAAATCGGCGTGAAGTTCAACACCTTGGTCAACAAGGCTGACGAAGTTCAGACCCTCAAGTACTGCGTACACAACGTCGCAGACGCTTACGGCAAAACCGCTACCTTCATGCCAAAGCCGCTGTACGGCGACAACGGCTCGGGCATGCACGTGCACCTGTCCATCGCCAAAGATGGCAAGAACACCTTCGCTGGCGAAGGCTATGCCGGCCTGTCCGATACCGCCCTGTACTTCATCGGCGGCATCATCAAGCACGGTAAGGCCCTGAACGGCTTCACCAACCCGTCGACCAACTCCTACAAGCGTCTGGTCCCGGGCTTCGAAGCTCCGGTAATGCTGGCCTACTCCGCCCGCAACCGCTCCGCCTCGATCCGTATCCCGTACGTTTCCAGCCCGAAAGCCCGCCGCATCGAGGCGCGCTTCCCGGATCCGGCTGCCAACCCCTACCTGGCCTTCGCCGCACTGCTGATGGCTGGCCTGGACGGCATCCAGAACAAGATTCACCCCGGCGATGCTGCCGACAAGAACCTCTACGACCTGCCGCCAGAAGAGGCGAAAGAGATCCCACAGGTTTGTGGCAGCCTGAAAGAAGCCCTGGAAGAACTGGACAAGGGCCGTGCGTTCCTGACCAAAGGCGGCGTATTCAGCGATGACTTCATCGATGCCTACATCGCCCTGAAGAGCGAAGAAGAAATCAAGGTGCGCACTTTCGTGCACCCGCTGGAATACGACCTGTACTACAGCGTCTAAGCCAGCCACGCCTGCCCTAGCAGCGTGACTCAAAGGCCTCCCCAGCGAAAACTGGGCGAGGCCTTTTTATTTGGCATCGTTTATTTGCTTGCGCGCACAGCTATAGATGTACGAACTTGCCAGCGCCGCTCGCCAATGCAAGGCTAAGCAGCACACCCTCAACGGGAAACCAGCCATGCACCTCACTCTTACCTGTTTGCTGCTTGCCCTGGCCTTGCCAGCCGCCGCGCAGATTTACAAATACACCGATGCCAACGGCAACACGGTGTATACCAACCAGCCGCCGGATGGCGCACCAACCGAAACCATCAACCTGCCGCCCACCAATAGCGTGCAAATGCAGGCACCGACCACGCGCCCAGCCGACACGGCAGGTTCGCAGGACGCAAAAGCCGCTTACAGCGTACTGCAGCTGACCGACATACCCTCCGAGGAAGCCCTGCGCGCCAATAACGGCACCTTCAGCGTCAGCGTGAAACTGCAACCGCGCCTAAGCTCCGGCCACCGCCTGCGCCTACTACTGGACGGCAAGCCCTATGGCCAGGCGAGCAATGTGCCCCGCCTGCAGCTGAATAACATTCCACGCGGCGAACACAGCCTGGCGGTGGAAGTTCTCAGCGGCGAGCAGTCGCTCCAACAAAGCGCCACCGAGACCTTTACCGTACAACGCGTCAACACCAGCAGCCCAGCGCTGCGACCACCCGCACCGCCCCCCACACCAACGCCCAGGCCAGCCCCCTAAAACATGCGATTTATCCTACTTTGCCTACTGCTGATCGGCCTGCCGGTTGCCGCCGAGGTCTACACCTATATCGACAACGAGGGTAATCGCGTCTTCACCGACCAACCCAAGCCAGGCAATGCCAAGCGTATCGAGCTGGCCCCGTCCAACAGCATGCCGACCAACAGCACCCCGCCGCCCGCGCCGGTGCAAGCCGCTCCAGCCACCCCGCCGGCCTATCAACTCCTACGCATCTTGATACCCGAACCGGATGCCACGATTCGCGACGGCTCTTCCGGCGACTTGATCGTCACCGCCACCAGCGAGCCCGGCCTGTTAGCCGGGCACAACTATCGCCTGCTGCTCGATGGCCAGACTGTGGGCGGGCCCAGTCGCAGCCCGGTCTTCCCGTTGAGCAATCTGGCCCGCGGCACCCACCAATTGGCTGTGGAAATCCTCGACAGCAACGGCCGCACCCTGGAGCGCACACCGAACCAGCCGGTGCATGTCCTGCGGATTTCCCTGGAACAAAAACGCATGGTCAGACCCTGCAAGATAAAAGACTACGGCGTGCGACCCGAGTGCCCACTCAAGGACAAGCCACCGATAAAGAAAGACTTCCCTTTCCTCCCCTTCATCTAACCTCACAGGCTATCGCACTGATTTGGTGCGATAGCCCGCACCACTTTCTATACACTCCCCATTTTGGTTCGCAAACTCAGTTGATTGGCGCCGAAAAGTAGCCAAAAGCCCCCGCCCGGCACTACTCGCGCGTCTTTTCGGGGCTTTGGTTTGCTTTTTGCATTTTCAGATCCATTCTCGGGATCCCTAAGATGACCATCAACGACGCCCTGCACCGACTGCTACTGGATAACCTGACCACCGCGACCCTGCTGCTCAATGCCGACCTGCGCCTTGAGTACATGAATCCGGCGGCTGAGATGCTGCTGGCTGTCAGTGGCCAACGTAGTCATGGCCAGTTCATCAGCGAGCTGTTCACCGAGTCACCTGAAGCCCTGGCCTCGCTGCGCCAAGCGGTCGAACAAGCGCACCCGTTCAACAAACGCGAAGCCGTGCTGACGGCACTGACCGGGCAAACCCTGACCGTCGACTATGCGGTGACGCCGATCCTCAATCGCGGCGAAACCCTCCTGCTGCTGGAAGTCCATCCGCGCGACCGCCTGCTACGGATCACCAAGGAAGAGGCACAACTGTCCAAGCAGGAAACCACCAAGTTGCTGGTACGCGGCCTGGCCCATGAGATCAAGAACCCACTGGGCGGTATTCGTGGCGCCGCCCAGCTACTGGCTCGCGAGCTACCGGAAGAAAGCCTCAAGGACTACACCAACGTCATCATCGAAGAGGCCGATCGTTTAAGAAACCTCGTCGACCGCATGCTCGGCTCGAACAAGCTCCCGTCGCTGGCCATGACCAACGTGCATGAGGTTCTGGAACGCGTCGGCAGCCTGGTCGAAGCGGAAAGCCAGGGCAGCATCACCTTGGTACGCGATTACGACCCGAGCATCCCGGACCTGCTGATCGACCGCGAACAGATGATCCAGGCGGTGCTGAATATCGTGCGCAATGCCATGCAGGCCATCGGCACGCAGAACGAGCTGCGCCTGGGCCGCA